>NZ_JBQXDJ010000059.1:0-22278 GCF_052601015.1 Chitinimonas violaceus
TGGGGTGAAAATGGTGAGCAATGCGGTTCCAGTGTTGCTCGGTCAGATCGGTTGGATAAGCCAAGGGTAGTCACAAGTAATGCTGAGGGCTTGATTTTCTCGCAATTTGGTTTTCAAGACAGCTTCTTACTTCTCAACGGCATAGGGCCTGTTACTTGGATTTTGGGCGGAAAGTCTTGACGACTGGCTCGTGTGTGTCGATGTAGGCTGCACCGATCAGGTCCAGGCAGTAGGGTACTGCCGCGAAAATGCCCGGCACCAATACCTTGCCCTCGCTGTCCTTCAAACCCTCCAGGGTTTCTTTGATGGCTTTGGGTTGGCCGGGAAGGTTGAGGATGAGCGCCTGTTTGCGGATCACTGCGGTCTGGCGCGACAGAATGGCGGTGGGCACGAAACGCAGGCTGATCTGGCGCATCTGCTCGCCGAAGCCGGGTATTTCGCGATCGGCCACTGCGAGGGTTGCATCAGGGGTGACATCACGTGGAGCGGGGCCGGTACCGCCTGTGGTCAGCACCAAACCACAGCCTTCGTCGTCAACCAGGGCTTTCAATGTTGCTTCGATCTGCGCCTGTTCATCGGGAATCAGCTGGCTGACGGTACTAAACGGCGTGCTGATAGCACTGGCAAGCCAGTCCTCCATCGCTGGGATACCTTTATCCTTGTACACGCCGCTGCTGGCCCTGTCGCTGACTGACAACAGGCCGATTTTCAAGCCGGTTTCAGGCATCGTCGTCTTCCTCATCATCGTCGGTATCGGCAGACACGGTTAAGGAGGGTTCGGTGGAAAGCTCCTTGATGAACTGGAACAGTGCACGAAAATGTTTGGGGGGCTTGTTGGCCGCCCGTTCGGCACGCGCATTTCGCACCATGGTGCGTAACTGCTGGATATCAATATCGCGGTGTTCGGCGATCAGCTTGGCAACGGCTTCGTCACTGGCGATCAGCTCGTCACGCTGGCGTTCCAACTGGTGGAACCAGGCATTCAACCTGTCGTTATCGCCACGCAGGCTATCGAGAAAAGCTTGGATCGGTACGGGGTCGACGTCACGCATCAACCGGCCGATATACTGGCGCTGGCGCTTAATTGCACCGTTGGCGGTGATCTTTTGCGCGTCTTTAATGGCGGTGAGCAGCGTATCCGGCAGATTGAGCTTTTTCAGCTGCCCTTTGGACAAGGCGATCAGCTGCACGCCCAGGTCCTGCAGGGCTTCCACTTCGCGCTTCATGGCGCTTTTGCTGACATATTCGATGTCGTCATCGCCATCAAATGTAGAGTCGAAGTCTTGTTCGGTATTGGGCTTGCGGGACATGGTGAGGGCTGGAAAGTATCTGGACTGCTATGATACCGGACACCTGGAAGTTAAGAACCAATTCAGAGTCTGCTGCGTATTTGCCAAGTGTCGTCGATGCCTGTTTTTAAGTCGTCAGCTTGCCCATACTTGAAGCAAAGCTGTCTTGCATCGGTTTACCAGGCAGCATGACTTTTCGGCTTATACCCATAACTAAAGCCAGAAAAACACAAACCTTAAAACTGTATAGTCATATAGAGCTGGGATGGCGAAAACAGCGTCGCACCCGATATGAGCTTATTGCTCACGCCCCCATTTTCCTGGCAGCACGGTGCTGCCACCAGATACGAGATTGCCCATGACCCTAGCCAACGAATCGACGCTTTCCTTCAGCGAAAACCAATTGACCGACTTGGTGCGACAAGTGCTGAGCTATGCCAAAAAAGGTGGGGCCAGTGCTTGCGATGTCGATGTTTCCGAAGGAGTTGGGCAAAATGTTACGGTGCGCTTGGGCGAGGTGGAGACCATCGAATATAACCGTGACAAAGGTATGGGCGTTACGGTTTATATCGGTCAGAGTAAGGGCCACGCCAGCAGTTCCGACTTTTCGCCAGGTGCCCTTGAGCAAACCGTTGCTGCTGCACTGGCAATTGCTCGTTATACCGCGGCAGATGACGCAGCGGGGTTAGCCGACCCCGACCGCCTTGCCACTTCATTCCCCGATCTGGACCTTTACCACCCCTGGGCTCTGCCTATTGAGCAAGCCATTGAATTGGCACGCCGTTGCGAAGGGGCCGCACGTGGTGTGGATGTACGCATCAGCAATTCAGAAGGTGCAACGGTGTCGAGCCATGTGGGCCAGTCGATATATGGCAACTCCAATGGCTTCATTGGCCCCAGCCATACCTCGCGGCATTCGATTTCCTGTGCGGTGATTGCCCAGGATGGCAACGCAATGCAGCGCGACTACTGGTATACCAGCGCGCGTGCCGCCAGTGACCTGGACCCTGCTGCCTCGGTAGGTTTGAAAGCCGGGCAACGTACTCTGGCCAGATTGGGTGCACGCCGGCTTAAGACCGGTGATTACCCAGTATTGTTTGACCCAAGTCAGGCTGCCGGCCTGATGGGGCATTTTATTTCCGCGGTATCAGGCAGCGCCCTATATCGTAAAGCGAGTTTCCTGCTTGATTCAATCGGCGAGCCGGTATTTGCACCGCTGGTAAATATCGTTGAAGACCCATTTTTGTTACGCGGTATGGCCAGCTCGGCTTTCGATGCCGAAGGCGTAGCCTGTATTCGGCGTGATCTGGTCAAGGATGGGGTGTTGGGTGGCTACCTGCTTGGCAGCTATTCAGCGCGTAAGCTCGGCTTGGCGAGTACCGGTAATGCGGGTGGCTGCCATAACCTGCTGGTTAAACCAACCGCTGGGGATTTCCAGGACATGTTAAAACGCCTGGGTACCGGCTTGTTGGTAACGGAACTGCTGGGGCAGGGCGTGAATGGCCTTACGGGCGACTATTCCCGTGGGGCGGCAGGCTTCTGGGTAGAAAATGGCGTCATCGTCCACCCGGTGGAGGAAGTGACAATCGCCGGCAACCTCAAGGAAATGTTCCAGCATATTGTCGCCATCGGTTCGGATATCGAGATACGTGGTAGCAAGCATATCGGTTCGGTGTTGATCGAACGGATGATGGTGGCTGGGGAGTAAGCCGTATTTTGTCATCGGTGTATGTGTAATTGGTTTTTGATAATAGCCAGCTTCAGAAAGGGGAAGGGATGTTAGCTACACGGTTTCGGGTATCGAATACATCAAGCAATCTGCTGTCGCTGAAGCGGCTGGTTATTGATCCGAATTGCGTTGAATTGCGTCTATTTGGTACTGCCTCAAAAATCGCTGTCGGGCTTGGCGACGAAGATGAAGCAGATACCAACCTGCCACTGGTTGCGGCAGTGGCGAAATATACGATTCCGGGTATTACCGATGTGTATGTGGTTTTCGATGGAATGGTGCTGACTGCAGCCCGCCTTCCCCGTTATTTTGAGGTCCAGGAGCTTCTTGATAAGGCTGTGGCAAGCAAAAAGGTCACTTTTGCGTCGGTACCAGCGCCATTTACTTCGTCTTTTGATCCTGCCATTGCGGCGGATAAGCTGCTCAGTATCGGCCCGGTCATTCCCTTATCAGAACAGACCAGGGCGCATTACTTCTCTATGCTTTCTACCCTCACAGAAGAAGCATTCGCCAAGCTGAACAGTACTGAGTAAACGCTTGCTCGTGTAAGCGAGAGATTCAGTGTTTTTGCAATGACCGAAGTCATGTTGGCACCCAGCCTGTACGGTGGGCGTGGCGCCAGCCTTACCTGAATACGTGATCAAGCCCATCGCTCAGAACCTGTTCAAAGTCTCGCTCTGGCTCGTGAGACTTTGAACAGGTTCTCAGGTCTTAACCCTGTGATCCGTAAGTACTTCATTAATGATGCGTAAGGGCTGTGCAGCCTCGGTATCGTTCGAGTCTATGAGGCCTGCCGCGATGATCAGGCATTTCCATAAGGTCCAGGCACGAGCGCGAGCCCAGGTTCCTGGGTCGAATGGCAGCATCGTGCGGAAAGCTTCCCGGCTTTCACCAGTAAAGAATGTCCAAGCAATTGCCAAGTCACATGCTGGGTCGCCAACCGTCAATTGTCCAAAGTCGATGACGGCGTTTAACTTCCCCGCTTTCACCAGCAAGTTGCCGGGACTGATGTCGCCATGAACCCACACTGGAGGATCACGCCAAATCGTTTTGAGTGCTGCCTCCCAAACTTCAGTTGCCACAGCCGCATCAATTTTACTCTTCAGGGCGGCGATCGCGGCCCGTGTCTCAGCGTCGTAGATCGTGAGTGCTCCTCCGCGATAGAAACTATGCGGTCCAGGTGGCGGCCCACCTTTGGTATCGATCATTTGCAAGGCGATGAGAAATTGCGCGAGGCCGGTCGCAAAGTCGTGTGGATCAGCTATCTGCGCAGATCTAGCTGTGTCACCGTCAAGCCAACGATAGATAGACCATTTCCATGGATAACCAGCTGCAGGTTTTCCGATAGCTAGCGGCACTGGAATTGGAAGGGGCAGCAACGGTGCAAGTCTTGGTAGCCACTGTTGTTCTTTTTCTACCTGCGATGCGTAGTCTGCGGCACTTGGCATACGTAAGAGCATATGTTCGCCGAGCCGAAATGTCCTGTTGTCCCATCCTCCAGGTGAGACTAAGCGGATAGGCAAGGCTGCCCATTGCGGGAACTGGGCACTTAGCAGGTGCTGAACGAGGGCGTCATCTATTTCCAGCTGTGTTTTACCTGTTTCCAATGTCAATCACCGTGGTGTTTCCTGTTCTTGTCATGGAGCTGGCTCCTGACAATTCAATGTAATTAGTTCAAGACTGAGCCTAATTGGTTGGGATTTCTGGATCGTAAGTAGGTTCTGCGGAGCAGCTAAGGCGTAGCTGACGGCAAGGCCGCAACAAACGGACAACATGCTGTGGCCGTCGAACTTAGATAAATCAAATTTAACTAATGTTTCATCTTGTCCAGGGCGACGAGCTTGGGTGAATTTAACGTGCTTGGCGTATTAATGAATGAAGGAGAAAACAACATGCAGCACTTAAGTACCGCAGAGATTGCGCAAGTCTATGGTGGGTTGTTGTTTCGCGACCCGTTTCAATTGTGTATGAGTCTTATATTGCGTGATGGCAGATTGAAAGCCGTGTTGATGCAACAACCTACACCGAGCAATGTTAACGGGTAATCAGAGGTTATTACGCATGCAGGTATTGAGCAAGATTGAACTGGTACAGGTCAGTGGTGGATGTAGAAAACAGGCTATTCCCTTTGTGTTGTCGGTGATGGATCTTTTGAACTTGGCATTGCGCAATAAGCGATGCACAAAACAACAAGCTGTCGCCGAACATTAGGGGTCATCGAATTAAAGGAATGAAATCATGCAGGAATTGAAAGACGCTAGCCTTGTGCAGGTCAGTGGTGGTGGAAGAACCAAAATGTATGGTGTCCAAGTTATTGCACGTGAATTTTGTGAAGTTGTGCTTAAAGGAAGCACAAAACTGGCAACAAACTCTAGGCAATAACAATGACTGACCACTTGTGAGGTTACGAATCATGCAAGGATTAACTCTCGTTGAATTGGAGCAAATCGTAGGAGGAAATATCCAGTTTAGAACACCGTGGTCTCCTGCTATCGGTCACTATATGATTGATCGGATATACCAAACTCAACGTGCTATACGCCAGCACCAATAATAGTGCTGACTCAGCTTTGCAATAGTGTTATTACAACGAAGGATTAAAAGCATGCAGGAATTAAATCGACCTGAACTTGATCAGATCTGTGGAGGTGCCATTAAGCGGTATGTCTCCTATTCGCTGTTCTTGGCGAAACTGAAGTATGCGGAACAGTTGAATCAGCAATCTGCGAAACAACTCGCTACTTCTATAAAAAAATAAGTCTTCACATTGAAGGGAAACCATCATGCAGGAATTAGTCTCTATTGAAATGGTAGAGGTCAGTGGCGGAAATAGGCGAATTCGACCGCACTACATAAGGGTCTTTGAGTTCTTGTGGGGTACAGAGGAGAATACGGTGAATGAATCAAAGCAAACGCATTGAAGGATACAAATCATGCAAACAATGAGCACATTGTAAATCGAGCAGGTCCGTGGTGGCTAGCAACCGGATTACACCCCCTGCGCCACCTATTTTGTTTGCTGATCAAGCTTCAACTTGAATCGAACGAATAACGTGCTGCCAAGTATTTACAACGGTTAATTAAATTAAAGATCTAGAACCATACGGGAAATAAGCGATGTTGAACTTGTTCAAGCCGGTTTCTCGTGTGGTTATTTGAAAGGCGGCTTGGGCTCACCCTTTGTACAGACCTCTTCCCCATTGTCTGACCGTTTGAAACAAATGGGTTCATCTTCGCTCTGTATCGGATCTGTTTTGGGGTCATGATTTGATCTGGGTTTCAGGTCTAGGACGATAGGGTCACCTGAACCGAATTTATAATTATGCGAATACCCTTCTGGAATGGCCCCAAAGCATTGCTGCTGTCCTCTATATGTAGGTTGGCTCAAACATGCCTGGTTACTTGCCTGTATAGCCTGGTCGATTTTTTCTTTTGTCAGACCGTTACATGATGGCAGAGGTGGGTAAACATTAGGCGGGCATACAAGCGTTGCATTGGCTTTCGTAAGAAAAACAATCGGAATTGCTGCAAGGAGAAAAAATCTATTAAGCATTACTTGGTTCTACGACGGATGAGGGCCTGATTGTGCTGGACTACCGTTACCGAGCCTACTCTTGCAATCCTCACTATCGGGAGCCGGCACTTTGCTTTAGAGAGGTCGAATGAGGTACGTACATCGGTGCGGTACAGCCAAGTTGCAGCCGCATTCGACAGCTTTCGTTCCACACCGTTCGCAAGGCGTTTAGTCCCACAGTATGCTGAAACGGATCAATCCTGAAGCGCTGTGGTTCAGTTATTTTGATCGGTTGGTGGGGATCACTACCGTCTTACCCGCCTGCTCCAAAGGCGCTCTCACCCTGTCTTGTGCATCGTAAGCCTTGTCGGCAATTGATTGTCGTAGCCGGGGTATCCTTCAGCAAGATGTCCGACCCTTCCAGATCTGATGCCTGCCCTGGCGTAAGGTGAAAACCAGTCGGATTGCCTAACCCATCGACTGTGGCGTGAATCTTGGTGCTCAGTCCACCTCGACTGCGTCCAATGGCTTGTTGCGCCGCATCCCCCCTTTTGCTCCCGCACTGTGCTGATGGGCACGCACAATAGTGGAATCGATCATGGCGTATTCGTTGTCCGCTTCCTGAGTCAAGGTTTCGAAGATGTGCTGCCAGACCCCGGATCGGCTCCAACGCGAGTGGCGCAGATGGACAACCCGGAAGTCGCCAAAGCGTGGGGGCAAATCCCGCCAAGGGATGCCGGCACGGTAGCGGTAGAGCACGGCATCGACAAACAAGCGGTTGTCCTTGGCGGTTACGCCGGGTTGTCCCTGACGTCCGGGGAGTAGATGCTTGATGCGTTCCCATTGGGCATCAGAGAGAGCATAGCGTTTGGTCATGCGGGCTATTCTGGGGCTTATATTCTGGGAATCAAGCACTGGGAATGATGACACTCACTAGCGCAGCACTGATCCACAGCTGTGCGGTAAGATCGTAAACAGGTTCTTAGGTGTTTCGGCTTTGTCTTGTCCTAGCTCGTGAAGCTCTGCTTTGGGTTACTTATACAAAGTGTTGGCACCAGCATACAAGTGCTGACTTGCTACTGGGATTGGTCGCGTAACCAGGTCTGTGTGCGACCAAACAGCGAGATGCCCAGGAAGCCGCGTACTTTCAATTGTTGGCCTTGTTCTGCCAAGCTCATTTTCACGCTGTAGATATCGCCACTACTGGGGTCGAGAATCTCACCGCCGGTCCACTCGTCCCCGTTCTTTTTAACTCCCCAGATGATTTCCAGACCAATCAGTGGCTTGTCTTTCTTGCTGCCTTTGCAGGCGGTGCAAGTCGCTTCTTTAGGGTCGAAAATCTTGGCTAACTTGCCATGAAGCTCACCATTCTCTTCCCAGATCTGGATGATGGCCTCGGCTTTGTTTGTTTTGTCGCTGATATTCTTCCAAAAGCCTACAGGGCTGGTGGCTTCAGTCGCCAAGGCTGGAAAGGCTGCCAGCATTAGCAGCATGTAGATCAGACTTATATGTAAACGCATCGTATCGGTCTCCTCAACGTTTAAAAATTTTCGCAAGCCTACGGGACGCCTGTCTGGCGCGTCAAACCGCGGAGATGTTACGTATTTCCACGTTGCGTTTTGGTTTGTCGTTCATGGTTGCTGCGATAGACCGTCACTTGTGCTGATGAGAGGCTTTGTTCGTTGATGATTGAGCTGGGCAGCGCCTCGTTGAGGACACATCACCGCTAGCTCGGGGCTGCGTTATAATGCCCGGCTTTGATTGGATTTTTCTGGTTCTGGGGAATAACGGCTATGCCGATCTACGATTTCCAATGTAATGAATGCGGCCATCGTGCGGATGTTCTGCGTAAGATTTCTGATGCGTCGATCACGACTTGCCCGGTATGCAAGAAGGAAAGCTTTGCCAAGCAGGTATCTGCGGTTGGCTTTCAATTGAAGGGATCGGGCTGGTACGCAACTGACTTTAAAGGTGGCGCAAGTTCAACTGCCGCCAGCGGCACACCCGCTGCTGAACCTGCAGCTGCACCGGCCTGTGGCTCGGGTAACTGTGGCCACTCGCACTAAACATGAATACTGAATAATTTGAAAGCCATCGCATGAAGCGCTACTTTGTCACCGGCCTGTTGATCTGGGTGCCGCTGGGCATCACCCTCTGGGTGATCAGCACGCTCGTGGGCGCGATGGACGGGATATTGCTGTTGCTGCCGGAAGGGAGTCGCCCGCGTGACGTGCTTGGTGTGAACATTCCAGGGATAGGGGTGATCTGCGTGGTGCTGATCGTACTGTCCACCGGTTTTCTGACTGCCAATATCCTGGGTCAGCGCATGGTGAAGGTATGGGAAGACATCCTGGCGCGCATCCCGGTGGTAAAATCCATTTACGGTTCGGTCAAGCAAGTGTCCGACACCGTGCTTTCTGATTCCGGCAATGCGTTTCGCAAAGCCTTGCTGGTGCGCTTCCCGCACAATAATGCCTGGACCGTGGCTTTCTTGACGGGTACGCCGGCTGATGAAATTGTTTCGCAACTGGATGGCGAGCATGTTTCGGTTTATGTACCCACCACGCCTAACCCGACTTCGGGTTATTTCATCGTGGTGAAAAAATCCGAAACCATCGAACTCGACATGAGTGTGGATGAAGCCCTGAAATACGTGATCTCAATGGGCGTGGTTTCGCCAACCCCCAGGTTGCCCGCGCTGCTGCGTCCCGACCCTGTCAATCCAAATCTACCGGGTTAAGCGGCTATCCCTGCTTAGCCCGTTAAATCCCTATCTCATTTGATTCTGGCTTCTCTCCGCCCTGCGTGGGCGAATCCCAATATATTGGAACTGGTATGCGTACTGATTACTGTGGCTTGATCGACAAGCGATTTCTTTCCCAAACCGTTACTGTCAAAGGTTGGGCGCATCGCCGTCGCGACCATGGCGGTGTGATTTTCATTGACCTGCGTGACCGCGAAGGCCTCGTGCAGGTAGTGATTGACCCGGATACGCCAGAGGCCTTCGCCCTTGCTGATACGGTTCGTTCCGAATTTGTCATTGAAGTGACCGGCATTGTGCGCGAACGCCCGGCAGGTACTGCCAACGCCAACCTGGTTTCAGGCGAGATCGAAATTCTGGCCAAGCAGCTGGTGATTCTGAACGCTGCCAACACGCCACCCTTCCAGATTGACGATGAAAACCTCAGTGAGCTGACCCGTCTACAGCATCGCGTTATCGACCTGCGCCGTCCTGCAATGCAGAAGAACCTGCGTCTGCGTTATAAAGTGGCGCTGCTAGTGCGTAACTTCCTCGACAGCCGCGGCTTTATCGACGTGGAAACGCCGATGTTGACCCGCTCGACTCCGGAAGGCGCACGTGATTATCTGGTCCCTAGCCGTGTGCACGATGGCCAGTTCTTCGCGTTGCCGCAGTCGCCCCAGCTTTTCAAGCAGCTGCTGATGGTGGCGGGGTTCGATCGTTATTACCAGATCACCAAGTGCTTCCGCGACGAAGACCTGCGTGCGGACCGCCAGCCTGAATTCACCCAGATCGATATCGAGACCTCGTTCCTCTCTGAGGACGAGATCATGGATATCACAGAGGAGATGGCGGTTCACGTGTTCAAGGAAGCCATCGGCGTGGACCTGGGCAAGTTCCCGCGTATGCAGTACGACGACGCGATGTTCTACTACGGTTCCGACAAACCGGATATGCGTGTGGATCTTAAGTTCACCGAGCTGACCGAAGTGATGAAGGACGTGGCCTTCAAGGTATTTGCCGGTGCTGCCAACATGGAAGGCGGCCGGGTGGTTGGCTTGCGTGTACCTGGTGGTGCGGCGTTTACCCGTTCCGAGATCGATGCCTGGACCCAGTTTGTCGGTATTTATGGTGCACGTGGTCTGGCCTACATCAAGGTCAACGATGTCACCCAGCCGAACGAAACCGGCTTGCAGTCACCCATCGTCAAGAACCTGTCCGAAACCGCGCTCAAGGCGACGCTGGAGCTGACTGGCGCGCAGAATGGCGACATCATTTTCTTTGGTGCAGACAAGGCCAAGATCGTGAACGAGGCGATTGGTGCCTTGCGGATCAAGATCGGCCATGAAAAAGGCGAAGCGGGTGGTTTCTTTACCCGTGGTTGGAAGCCATTGTGGGTGGTGGACTTCCCAATGTTCGAGTACGACGAGGAAAGCAAGCGTTACACTGCTTGTCACCATCCATTCACGTCGCCAAAGGTTGAACATGTCGATCTGCTCAAGACCGACCCGGGCAAGTGCAAGGCACGTGCCTACGACATGGTGTTGAACGGTTGGGAACTGGGTGGTGGCTCGATCCGTATTCACCGTGCCGATATGCAATCCACCGTGTTCGAAGCGTTGAACATTGGCCCAGAGGAAGCGCAGAACAAGTTCGGCTTCCTGTTGGAAAACCTGGCTTACGGTGCGCCACCTCATGGTGGTCTGGCATTTGGTTTGGACCGCCTGGTTACTTTGATGGCTGGTGCTGAGTCGATCCGTGACGTGATTGCCTTCCCGAAGACGCAGCGCGCCCAGTGTCTGCTGACACAAGCGCCGAATATGGTGGATGAAAAGCAGCTGCGTGAGTTGCATATCAAGTTGCGCAACCCACCGCAGGTGGCCTAATCAGCCCGGTGCTAAACGAGCTTGGTAAATTAAAAAGGGACGCCAAAGCGTCCCTTTTTGTTGAGCCATTCTCAACGTTACTGCCGAGTTGTTGGCGCTTCGTTAGGTAAGTCGCCACTGAACAGCTGGGCAATATCCACTGCATCGAAGCTGTAGTGCTGATTGCAGAAGTCGCAGTCGACTTCCACCGAGCCACGTTCGGCCAGTACCGATTCCGATTCTTCCCGGCCTACCATCTTGAGCATGCTGCCTACCCGCTCTCTTGAGCAGCGGCAACCAAAGTGAGGGTGTTCCTCTGCCATTACCCGTACGCTTTCCTGGTGGAACAGGCGATAGAGCAACTCCTGGGGTGGAAGAGAGCTCAGCTCATTTGGGGTAATGGTTTCAGCCAGGGTGGTCAGATGTTGCCAGGCATTGGGGTCACCGTGGCCAGCCGGTAGTTTTTGCAGCATCAGGCCAGCTGCAACACCGTTTTCACTGCTTAACCACAAGCGAGTATCAAGCTGTTCAGAGCTGTACATATAGTGCTCGATGATGGCGGCCACGCTATTGCCTGATAAGCCCACCACGCCTTGATAGGTTTGGCCGCCGGTAGTGGGGTCGAGCGTGATCACGAACCGGCCTTCGCCTAACAGTTCTGCCAGCGGTCCATCTTCGAGCTTATCTGACTCCTGGTCCCAACGGGCGGTTGCACGCATGGTCAGGTCGGACTCGCACTCGATAACCACCAGCTTGAGCTTGCCCTTGCCATGCAGTTGCATGATCAACGAACCCTCGAATTTCAACATGGCCGTCATCAAGACGGAAGCGGCCATCAGTTCACTGATCAACTTCTGGATAACCTGCGGGTACTCCCGGCGCTTGAGCACCTCGTTCACGGTGTCGCTAAGGCGTACAACCTCCCCACGAACGGGGGCCGTATCGAACAGGAAACGTTGCAGGGTGTCTTGGCTCATGTCGGTCTTTCAAGTCATGCGAGTGCTGTGCCCGCATCTTAGTTTTAGAACTTGCTCAAAGTCTGTGGTGCGTCGGCAATATGGCGTCAAATACATGCCAGGAACACGCATTTACCATTTGGAAACTGTGCTTCCTCGGGTGTTTTCGCCTTGTCTTGCACCTGCCCATAAGTCTTTGAACAGGCTCTTCAGATTGTTGAAATCGCTTTATTTGGTTGGGGCGAGTTCTATTGTTTGCAAGGTCATCGGCAAAGAAGAGCCCACATCGAATTCGCACCCGACCTCCACACCGATGCGGGCGATGTCCGTTGCGCTAAGGCCTGGGTCGTCATAAACAGCACGCATTGCGCCGATAGCGAAGTCCCGACCGGAACCGATGGCCCAATAGTGCCGATACTCATAGACCTCCCGCATTGAATACACGCCGAAGATGCCATGCGTGTTTGCAATCAACGCGGTAATTTGGCTCGATTCATAGGGGTCATCCTCCTCTTCCTCGGGCTTGAGGAAGAAGTCTTCTTTCAGCTTTGGGTGCAACTTGCGAAAAGCATCGAAGATACCCACGCGGTTTGAGAAATCCAGGGTGCGGGTTTTGGCCAGGATGGCTTGTAGTACCAGATCATGCGCAGCAGAGCCGCACAGACCGAAAAGGCTGCCGTGCGAGGAGAAGATCTTGTCAGGCTGCGCGTCGTGCAGGTGCCCCAGGCGGGTGTCGCCAAAGGTGGATTGGGTATCGGCCGCTATGGCGACCAGATTGTCCTTGCGGACAACGACGATGGTGGTCATGAGTCGACTTTGTTCAGATGCTGGATAAGGCCCGTAAGGGCATGCTCTATGGTCTGCTCGCGTACCTTGGCGCGATCGCCGGCAAAAAGGCGAGTTTCGCTTTCGACTTGATCGCGGTACGCCCAGGCAAAACAGACAGTACCGACAGGTTTTTGCGCGGTCCCGCCGCTGGGGCCGGCAATGCCAGACACAGCGACGGCGATATCTGCTTGTGCAGATTGCATCGCACCCACTGCCATGGCGCGTGTGACTTCTTCGCTGACAGCACCGAACTGCGCCAAGGTGGCAACGGGTACATTAAGCAAACGGCTTTTGGCTTCGTTGGAATAGGTCACGAAAGCCATATCGAACCAGCCGGACGAGCCGGCGATTTCTGTAATGGCGTTGGCAATACCACCACCCGTACAGCTTTCACCGGCAGTGACACGCATTTGGCGGGACGCGAGGTTGCGCCCCAACTGCTCTGCCAAGTCCACAATATGGTTCGAGATACTCATTTGCTGTAGCAGACATCAGACTTTGAGGAAGTGCTCACGGTAATACTTCAGTTCGTCGATCGACTCGTATACATCCGCCAACGCTTCGTGCCGACCGGTTTTCTTAAGGCCTTTGGCGACTTCGGGTTTCCAGCGTTTGCATAATTCCTTGATAGTGCTGACATCCAGATTCCGGTAGTGAAACCAGGTTTCCAGTTCGGGCATCCAGCGCGCCATAAAGCGGCGATCCTGGTGGATGGTGTTGCCGCACATGGGGCTTGCGCCCTTGGGTACATGCAATTCAAGAAAAGCCAGCATCTGGGCGGCTACCGCCGCTTCATTTTGTGTCGATGCTTTCACCTTATCAGTCAGGCCGGACTTACCGTGAGTGTTTTTGTTCCAATCGTCCATGCCATCAAGAATGCTGTCTGGCTGATGAACCACCAATACTGGGCCTTCAGCGATCGTGTTGAGTTCGCTATCGGTAATGACGACGGCAAGCTCGATAATCTTGTCGGTATCAGGATTCAGACCGGTCATTTCCATATCCAGCCAGATCAGGTGATTTGCGTCTTGAGCCATTGTTGGCGCTTTCTCATGTTTCGTTGGTAAGTCGGCGAGCGGCTGGGCTGAGATCAAACTTTCTGCCTCATATGCAGGAGGCGCAACGTTTGAGCATGAGCACCGGAGAGGCGACTCGCGTAGAATAGGTGTATTGTCTCACAGGCCCCCGTGCCACTACATTACTGCGTATATGTCTGCTCACGATTTCAGCTTCGTCTTCCTTGCGTTCCTGATACTTTCCACCGGTTTACAACTTTGGCTTAAGACCCGCCACCTTCGCCACGTGCTGGCGCATCGTGCGGCAGTGCCAGCCGACTTTGCCAGCGATATTGAACTGGCGGCTCACCAGAAGGCTGCGGATTACACTGCAGCCAAAGTGCAACTTGCACGCTGGGTGATCTGCTGGGAAGCGATCGTATTGTTGGCCTTTACGTTTGGTGGTGGTCTTGGTTGGCTCGATGCCATTGCCCATAGCCTGGCTGGTAGTGGTATATGGGCGGGAATCCTGTTGATAGGAGGGCTGACGGCAATCAGCACCTTCCTGTCCATGCCGTTCTCGCTCTATTCCACCTTTGTGTTGGAGGAGCAGTTCGGTTTCAACAAGACTACCCCCAAGACTTTTCTGCTCGATCTCATCAAATCCACCGTGCTAGGCATTGTGCTTGGCTTACCGTTGGTGGCGCTTGTACTGTGGTTGATGAACGTCGCCGGCAGTTTATGGTGGTTTTATGCCTGGGCTGCCTGGGTTGCCTTCGGCTTGTCCCTGATGGCGGTTTATCCCACTTTTATTGCACCGCTGTTCAATAAGTTCACACCGCTTTCCGATGCCAGCCTTAAAGAAAGAATAGATAATCTATTGGCCAAGTGCGGGTTTGAGAGCAATGGCGTATTTGTGATGGACGGCAGCAAGCGCTCCAGCCACGGTAATGCCTATTTCACGGGTTTTGGCAAAACCAAGCGCATCGTGTTTTTCGATACCTTGATTGAACGGCTTACGCCTGTGGAGATTGAGGCTGTACTGGCCCATGAGCTAGGGCATTACAAGCGCCGGCATATCGTCAAGCGTATGGTGGTGATGTATGGCTTGGGCCTATTGACACTGGCTTTGCTGGGATATCTGAAGAACGCCAGCTGGTTCTATGCGGGCCTGGGGGTGGCGGTGCCATCCACTGCGGCTGCGTTGACATTGTTTTTCCTGGCGCTGCCCGTGTTTACCTTCCCCTTCGGTTGGCTTTCCAGTCGTGGTTCGCGCAAGCGTGAGTACGAAGCTGACGAGTATGCCGCGTCGGTAAGCAGTGCGGATGCTTTGATCTCCGGATTGGTGAAGCTGTACCGGGATAATGCCAGTACCTTGACGCCCGATCCGCTTCATTCCCTGTTTTATGATTCCCACCCACCTGCCGCATTACGCGTTGCTGCGCTGCGCCAGGGTTGATTGAAAGGTTAGCGTGATGTCACTCGTACAAGAGCATTGCCCAGCCAAAGTTATGCAGCTCAACGATGCTGAGGTACAAGCGTTATTGATGGAGGTAAAGGGCTGGTCTGTGGCCAATGGTAAATTGGTCAAGACCTTCCGTTTCGCCAACTATTACGAGACGCTGGCGTTTGTGAACGCTTCTGCCTATGTGTCGCACCGGGAAGATCATCATCCGGAACTGCACGTCTGTTACAACAGTTGCGAAGTCGCTTATGACACGCACTCGGTCAGCGGCCTCAGCCGTAACGACTTCGTCTGTGCCGCCAAACTGGATGCGCTGGTTGAATGACGGAAACCGCGCGCATCATTGAGTCACACGGTAAGTCCTTTATTGTAGAGTTGGCTGAAGGCAAGCGTTATATCGCTACGACGCGCAAGAAAAAAACTGATTACGCAGTTGGCGATCAGGTCGAAGTGGGTGTGTTGAATGAGAAGCAGGCCGTAATAGAGCGGGTTTTGCCACGTAACAGCCTGTTGTATCGCTCGGATGAGTGGCGCGAGAAGCTGATCGCCGCCAATGTCACGCAAATTGTGATTGTATTGGCGGCAGTCCCCAGCTTTTATGAAGAACTGCTTAGCCGATGTCTTGTGGCGGCGGAGGATGCGGGAATTGGTGCGCTCATTCTTCTTAATAAAACCGACTTGCTAGAGACGGCATCTGCCCGTCAAGTACTCGCGCCTTACTGTGCTTTGGGCTACCCCATGGTGGAACTATCTGCGAAGCAGGATGTTTCACCACTATGGGTCCATCTGGAAAATCAGACTTCCGTATTTGTCGGGCAGAGTGGGATGGGTAAGTCGACGCTCGTCAATGCCTTGCTGCCTGAAGTGAATGCGCGCACCAATGAGATTTCCCTGGCGTTGGATTCAGGAAAGCACACTA
This sequence comes from Chitinimonas violaceus, assembly GCF_052601015.1. Classification (NCBI taxonomy): domain Bacteria; kingdom Pseudomonadati; phylum Pseudomonadota; class Betaproteobacteria; order Neisseriales; family Chitinibacteraceae; genus Chitinimonas; species Chitinimonas violaceus. Next base: position 16,301 of record NZ_JBQXDJ010000059.1, read on the forward strand.
CCACCCATGCCACCCTCTATAGATTGCCAAATGGTGGTGAGCTGATTGATTCCCCCGGTTTGCAGGAGTTCGGCATGCGGCATCTTGCTGCAGACCAGCTCACACCGCTTTTCCCGGAATTCCGTCCTTATATTGGCCAGTGCCGTTTCCATAATTGCCGGCATGATAGAGAACCAAACTGTGCGTTGATAGCTGCGCTGGAACGCGGTGAGATATTGCCGCAACGATTGAGTCTGCTACGTAAGCTGCGTGTGGAGTGCGGCAATTGATTGGATATCTGGCTGATTTCTTTTGCAAATCAGTCTTTTATTTCCTTTTTGGCGCTGGTAAAATCTAGGTCCGTGTTTTTTATTAACCCTTTCAGTTAGAAAGTAGGACTGATTTTCATGCCAAATGTACGCGTCAAGGAAAACGAGCCGTTTGAAGTAGCCATGCGCCGCTTCAAGCGTGCGGTGGAAAAGACTGGTCTTCTCACCGAACTACGCGCTCGCGAGTTCTATGAAAAGCCGACCACCGAACGCAAGCGTAAGCTCGCTGCCGCTGTGAAGCGCCATTACAAGCGCATTCGCAGCCAGATGCTGCCTAAGAAGTACTACTAAGCAGCGTTTTCCGCGTACCGTAATGCGTGCAGTTTGACGTAGTTACGCGTGGTTGCAGTATCGCGTCCTGTCGGAGTTTTATAGAGAGGGCGCACCGCACAAAGGCCGTCAGTATCTATACTGACGGCCTTGTGTTTTACTGGTGCTGCTCACGGTTTGTGGCAAGCAGCGCTCGGCAGAGTGAAGCACAGCACAAAAAAACAGAGTGGGTACACCTACCTGGAGCCATTGGCTGCTTGGTGTAAAGTACGGCTGCGCCACTGCCGCGTAGTTAAAATAGATTCTTGCGTATTCTTTCGCCCATCTACAACCTAATCGAGTCCCATCATGAGCCTGAAGCAACGTATTACCGATGACATGAAGACAGCTATGCGTGAGAAGGATACGGCACGTCTGGGTACTATCCGGCTTTTGCTGGCTGCGATGAAGCAGCGCGAGGTGGATGAACGCATTGAGCTGTCCGACGAACAGATTGTGGCGATTATCGACAAGATGCAAAAACAACGGCGTGATTCAATCAGCCAGTACGAAGCCGCTGCCCGCCAAGATCTTGCGGACATCGAAAAGGCGGAAATGCGGGTGCTTGATGGTTATATGCCGAAGCAGGCTGACGAGGCAGAAATCATAGCGATTTTGGATGCGGCCATTGCAACGCATGGCGCCAATGTGGCGGCCATGGGCAAGATCATGGCCGAGATCAAGCCTAAACTGGCTGGCCGAGCTGATATGAGCAAAGTGTCTGGTTTGGTTAAGTCACGTATCCAGTAAGTTCGTACAAATACATTACACGCGCCAAGGCGTTTTGCTGTTGTTGCTGTACTTGTCTCTATGGCCCGTATCCCAGAAGAATTCATCCAAGACCTGCTTAACCGTCTCGATATCATTGAGGTGGTTGAACGCTATTTGCCCCTTAAGAAAGCGGGCCAGAATTATGCTGCCTGCTGTCCTTTTCACAAGGAGAAGTCTCCCTCGTTCACGGTGAGTCAGACGAAGCAGTTCTACCATTGCTTTGGTTGCGGGGCGCATGGCTCTGCTATCGGCTTTGTCATGGAATATGAAGGCTTAGGATTTCAGGACACCGTAGAAAAACTCGCTGAATCCGTAGGGATGCAAGTGCCAAAGGCAGAAGGGCACCGTAATGATGAGCCCCGTCGCCAACAGCAAAGCAGCTTGGTGGATTTGAACACGCGAGCCATGCATTACTATCGTAATCAGCTCAAACACAGCGCCCGGGCTATTGATTATTTGAAACGACGCGGGCTTAGTGGCCAGGTTGCCGCCAGGTTTGGGCTCGGATACGCCCCGGATGGATGGCATCCTTTGGCGGAGTGTTTTAGCGACTACGCCACCAACCAAGAACTGAATGAAGTTGGCCTTGTCATTGATCATTCAGAGACGGGCCGGCGCTATGATCGATTCCGTGACCGCATCCTCTTCCCGATCCTGAACGGGAAGAGCCAAGTTGTCGGCTTTGGCGGCCGCGTGGTTGACCAAGGTGAGCCAAAGTACCTGAACTCCCCGGAAACGCCCTTATTTCAAAAAGGATTGGAGCTTTATGGATTGCCGCAGGCGCGCCAGGCAATCCGAGCCAAAAACCGCGTGTTGGTGGTTGAGGGTTATATGGATGTGGTGGCTTTGGCGCAGCTGGGTATTGAGTATTCTGTCGCAACGCTTGGTACTGCCTGCACGCCTGACCATGTGAAAAAGCTGTTGCGCTTGGCGGACCAGGTGGTGTTCAGTTTTGATGGTGACCGGGCGGGTCGAAAAGCAGCGTGGAGAGCTTTGGAAAATAGCCTTGCGCAGGCGAGTGATGGTAAAGCGCTAGCCTTTTTATTCTTGCCTGCAGAGCATGACCCGGATAGCTATATTCGCGAGTTTGGTCCGGAAGCGTTCGAGACATTAATCGACCAGGAAGCACTGGGGTTGGCTGGTTTTCTTTGCAGAGAGCTCGCATCGCAGGTGGACTTGGAGACCGAAGAAGGCAAGGCCAAGTTCCTATTCCTGGCCAAGCCGCTTGTGGAGCAGATCAAGGCGCCAGCGTTGGGTATGTTGTTACGCAAGAAGCTTGCAGAAATGGCTGGGCTGGATGCGGTTGAAGTCGTGCAGCTACTGGGCGGTATTTCGCCTATGGCTGCACAAGTTGTCACTACCAAGGGACGGGAAGCCAGTGGAAGTATGTCGCAGGCAGGTGCTGTAGAAGGAAAAGCTATCGGTAGGCAGAACAGGCGCTGGGGAAATGCTGAAGCTGGGCGTCAGAACTTTATGAGGAAGGATGGCGTGTCTGCCGGAGAGCGTCGGGCTTATGATTTGGGGTTTGAGCTCTTGCAGTTGCTGGTAACAGCCCCCAAATATGCTCTTGAGTTGCCACAAAATGAATTGCCGGAAAGCGAGATCACACCTTCGATGAAGGCGATTCTGCAGTTGGTCGATTTCGTAGGTGAGCAGACGCAAGTTCCTGCTACCGGGCATATCCTCGAAGCTTTGCGTGACAGCCCGTGCTATGACTTATTAGCCCGTGCATTTGCTGGAAGTCGCGATGTATATCGGGATGGTGATGAAAAGATTCTTGCGCAGACTTGGCAAGAGACATTGGAACGCTACCTGCTGTTAATGGAAAAGCCGAGAGCGGCACGCCGACAGGCAGAGCTGGCCGCTAAAGGTTTATCCAGTCTAAGTGTGGAAGAACGGGCGGAATATAGCCGACTGATTATGTTGGGACGGTGAAGGGCAGATCGAGCAAATCTGTGTACGGCTGGCTAAGCTTCTATAAGTAACAACGTAGTTTATTGAAAGCATGGTTGAAAGTGAATGCCAGGCCTTTATAGCCTGAGCGCAGGACAGGTTTAAAAGTAAGGAATTTCGTCCGGTTTGGCGAAATCCATGGTATTATTTTCCGTTTCACCGTATCAGATTCGAGATTACCCCACATGGCGGCAAATCAAGACCTCGACAAGTCAGAAAGCAAGCGAGACGCAGAACCGCGGCTCGATAGCGAAGCACGTAAAGCGCGCTTTAAAAACTTGATCGTACTCGGCAAGGAACGTGGCTTCCTGACGTATGCTGAGATCAACGATCACTTGCCAGAAGACATGCTCGACGCCGAGCAGATCGAAGGCGTGATCAGTATGATCACCAATATGGGCATCCAGGTATATGACGAGGCGCCAGATGCTGAGTCCCTGTTGATGTCTGACGCTACGCCGGCGGCCGTTGCTGACGATGATGTGGCGGAAGAAGCCGAAGCCGCGCTCTCCACAGTAGACTCAGAATTTGGTCGTACCACAGACCCCGTCCGCATGTATATGCGTGAGATGGGCACGGTTGAGCTGCTTACCCGGGAAGGCGAGATTGAAATCGCCAAGCGGATTGAAGAAGGCCTCAAGCACATGGTACAAGCCATTTCGGCTTGTCCTACTACTGTTGCCGATATTATCGGCATGGTCGATCGTGCGTTGGCCGATGAAATTCGTATTGACGATGTAGTGGATGATTTCATCGATCCAAATGCGATCGAAGAAGAAGCTTTACCGGGCCCTGATCTGCCAGAAACGGACGCTGAAGACGATGAGCTTGAAGGCGACGATGAGGGTGATGAGGATGACGGCAGCGCTGCCGCGGCAGCCAACCTTGAAGAGCTGAAGAACAAGGCTCGCGAGCACTTTGAAGTGATTCGTGCTTTGTTTGACAAGATGCTCAAGGCATTGGAAAAGCATGGTCCGCACAGCAAGCAGTATCTGATTTTGCAAGAACAGGTATCTGCGGAATTCTTGAAGATCCGTTTTTCTGCCCGTCAGGTAGAAAATCTGTGTGACAGTGTTCGTAATATGGTTGATGAGATTCGTGGCTATGAGCGCGAAATCATGGACATATGCGTACATAAGGTGAAGATGCCACGTGAGCATTTCATCAAGACGTTCCCAGGTAACGAAGACAATCTTGACTGGGTCAAGAATGAAATATCGTCCGGTAAGCCCTATGCGGCTATTCTCGAGCGTTATCAGCACGCAGTGATGGAAAAGCAGTCGAAGCTGACAGAGCTTCAGACCCGTGCGATGTTGCCGATCAAAGATCTGAAAGAGATCAATCGGCAGATGTCGACCGGTGAAGCAAAGGCTCGCCGTGCGAAGCGTGAAATGATTGAGGCTAACCTGCGTTTGGTTATCTCGATTGCAAAGAAATATACCAACCGTGGTTTGCAATTCCTGGATTTGATCCAAGAAGGCAATATTGGTTTGATGAAGGCGGTAGATAAGTTTGAATACCGTCGCGGCTATAAATTCTCGACATACGCCACTTGGTGGATTCGGCAGGCGATTACCCGTTCGATTGCTGACCAGGCACGTACTATCCGTATCCCGGTTCATATGATCGAAACGATCAACAAGATGAATCGTATCTCCCGGCAGATTTTGCAGGAAACAGGGCTTGAACCTGATCCAGCGACTTTAGCCGAACGGATGGATATGCCTGAGGATAAGATTCGTAAGATACTCAAGATTGCTAAAGAACCGATCTCGATGGAGACGCCAATTGGCGACGACGACGATTCTCACTTGGGCGATTTTATTGAGGATCAGAACAATTTAGCTCCCGTGGACGCCGCAGTTTATGCTAGTCTGCGCGACGCAACGCGGGATGTGCTCGATACACTGACCCCGCGTGAAGCCAAAGTGTTGCGTATGCGCTTTGGTATTGAAATGAACACTGACCACACGCTGGAAGAAGTCGGTAAGCAGTTTGATGTGACGCGTGAGCGGATTCGTCAGATTGAAGCAAAGGCGTTGCGTAAGCTTCGTCACCCGACCCGTTCCGAGCGATTGAAGAGTTTCCTCGACAGCTTGGCTAGCGAGGGTTAATCCCTTTCGGGCCTGTAGCTCAGTTGGTTAGAGCAGAGGACTCATAATCCTTTGGTCCACGGTTCAAGTCCGTGCGGGCCCACCAATATAAATGTAGTAACTTCAATGGGTTAGCGTTACCGCGCTAACCCATTTTTCTTTGTCATCCTTGGCGGTATGCCTAAAGTCTGCCATAAGGATGTCAATTTGTTGGCTGTGCTTATGGAGATGATCCGGAGCAAGGTGGGCATATCTGCGCACCATTTCTACCGACTCCCACCCTCCAAGCTCTTGGAGTTCAGCAAGCCCTACTCCGGATTGAATCAGCCAACTTGCCCACGTGTGCCGCAGGTCATGAAACCGGAAGTTCTCTATTCCTGCAGCTCTACATGCTTTGTCGAAGGCTTTAGTACTTAGGCTGTTGCGGCTGACCGAAAACTGACCCAGCCAAAGTGCTAGTGCCGATTCAAAACTGACCCAGGTGTTCTACTTGCCCTGCCTAATTTCTAGGCAGGAGAGAAAGGGTGATCACCATGGAAATGTT
>NZ_JBQXDJ010000060.1:0-22155 GCF_052601015.1 Chitinimonas violaceus
CAATCCGTTTCCACTTCTTGTCGCTTAAATCGGTCGGGTACTGTCGCTTTCTCCTGCCGCTACTTTTTTAGCCATGTCAAAATCCAACACATGGGAACAGTTTGAGACTTTTAAAACACACTCTTAGGAGAGAGCGTGTAGAGGATAGGAAAGCCTGGATTCTTAATGCAGGTAAGTATGCGTTCCTTTGCCATTCGATGTAGTGTCGCTGCAACGGTTTCCATGGGTAATTGGAGTGCTTCGGCTAACTCTTTAGCGCTTGCTTCCGAAGCAACACTGAGGGCATTTCTGATCTTGGCATCAAGTGCAATTTTGTCTTCGAGTTTCATTTCATTTTCTCTTTACGCAGTAATTTAGCTAAATGAAAGTAGTGAAAGAGGGAAGTTATTCGATGTCTAGCGATGCGGCGCGGCGAGAGCCCGCTGCACGGGGTGATGTGGCTGCTGCCTCTGCCCGTTCACGTGCATGAATGGCTGCGGCTTCTTCCGGGGTGGGTGTCCATAACCCATCGGGTTCTTTGGCCTGTGGTGAGGTAGCAGCCGGAGTGCTTTCCGCTTCATCATTGCTGAGCATCGGGGCATCGTCGCTCAGCACGGTGTATTCACCTGTCAGCACTTGATCCAATCCCTGGCTTGTTCCAGAGTCGGATCGACTATCCAGGGCTGTCGCCGTCGCCATTTCAATTGAAACAGGCAGGTATTTAAAGAGCCGACGTAATACGGTTTTGCGACCCATTTCGATGAAGTGTGGACCCCAAGCACTCTCGTTCTGTTTCTTCTTACGCGAAGCCATTTGCCAGCCTTGTGAGGCGTCGCGAATTGCCTCAACTTGCTGTCTGCTCATCACCTCGAAGGCATAGCCGCCACCGACCAGCTTGGCGACGGCATAGAAAGCCACTACCTCACCACGCTCGCCAAGTGATGGCTTATGGATAAGTTTTTCGTCCAACCCATAGGCGTAATCAAACTCGTCGTTTGCGCAGACTTCGTGTGCTGAGATACTGACTACCTGACCAGAGCGCCGCGCCAGATCAATCAACCCTTTGTATCCGAAGATGATCTGAACTTCCGTCCCTACCACCTTCCACTCACCCGCAACATTGGCACGCTTCTCGAAGGGAATTAGGTAGGCATGCCCTAGCGGTGTGTTGGGTTCCAGACCAAGCTGGGCGCATTGCACGGTAGCACCCATTAGTGACTCAACCGTACAGTTCTGCAGCTTGGGAGTAGTGCGTAAAGCACCCAGGGCGATCTTCAGCATACGGTCAGGAGTGACATGCTTAGGCAGGACAGCAGCAACTGCTCCCTTCTGGCTTTCGAAGAACTTCTTTACGTTTCCCATCCCAGCTTCGCGAGCCGGCATAACTGAGGTTCGTTTGAGTTGCTGGATATCAATTGCAGTTTGGGTACTCATCGTATTTGCCTGTTCTTAGTCGTGGTAAAGGCAGGATTGCCACCGTGCGCAGTACTTGGGGTGGCAGGTGACGCTTTGGGGGTTCGGGGGAAATAGACCGGTGCGAAACATCTCGGCACCAAACTCGATCAATCCTCGGTTTTCTGCATCGCCGACCATGGCTCGGCGAGCGTCTTTGATTTCCGCAGTCGCGATTTCTGGCCTGCCTTTGGTCTTGAGGCCGATGATTTCTGCCGGGGCATTAGGTGCGATGCCGGTCGTATGCTCGTAAAGGAGTTCATAGGTGCCAACCTGGGCAAGGTGCCCCTTGGTCTTGGCGCGGCCTTTTTCGACTGCGGCCCCGCCTGACTTCAAGTCACTGATACCGACGCCTTGCGTTTCACGCCGTATACGGCTGCGGTCCAAGGTGCCGGTTAGCTCAACGACCATCCCGCCTCCGCAATCGATCTGAAACGGCTTGGTGGTCATTTCCACCGCGACAAATTCGAAACGCGGGGACCAGTCCAGGCAGTAACGGGTATGTAGTGAAAGCCCTATCGACTCAGCATCACGCAGGTTCAAATCATCGTCTGTCCAGGCAACCTCAAAGGGTGGTGTATGCAGCATGTCCACCAGGGCTCCGGCAGCTTCATTCGGCGTCAATGCTTTGCCTTCTATGCGAGCTTGGTCGAAGGTGGCTGTACTGGCGTGTATCGCGGTACCCAGTAGGGCGCGAGGCCCACTTGGTTTGTGCATGCCGAGCAGGTGTTCGCCTTCCCATTTATGGGCACAGTCAAACAACTTTCCCCAAGATGAGGCGCGTACAGTCACAACCTGCCTGGGGGCTTGGTAATCGGGGTTCATAGATTCTTCTTAGGAGTTGCGTCTTATAGGCACTGCGCTTGGCACAGAGCCTGTCGAATTCGGGAGGTTTGGCTTATGTGCCGAAGGTCTCGGACTGGCCGCCTCGGTAGTAATTTGTGACCACGTGCTGGCGTAAGGGAGTCGGTGTCAGCTGGTTCCGAATGCTTCGGGCGCATTCGCCGATTTCTTTGCGGAGGCGTTCAATGCGTTGTTTTGCCAGGATGTGTGTTTCGCGTCGTGCCAAGTCGTGGCGGGAAGTCATGCTGGCTGCGGAGTGGGCAATCAGCTTGGTAAGTAAGTGGGCTGACTCTGCATTCAACGCTGCTTGGGCATCGCAGCAGGGGGCAGTGCAGGCGGTAGGCTTATCTTTCCGTACTTTCATCACCGCCCGACCACAAATCATTCGGCCGTGTGCTTGGCCTAAATTCATACCCTTTGTCTTGAGGACTTCCACAACTGTGCGTTGGTCTGACTTGGAGAAAAGAATCGACATCGCTAACCCGTCTGATCGTTAAATAATACTTAACGACACTGTAAGATTTAGCTTTGCAATAGTCAAGCAAAAATGAAGTAATTTAGTGTGACAATTGAGAGATACTTAATTTTTAGATTGGATAGACGCAAAAAAGCCGCCCAGGCTTTAGAGCATGGACGGCACGCTTTGAGGTTGAAGGGGTTAGATGGGCAGGCTGGCTCTGCCGATGCGGGCATCGAACACCGCAACTACATCAGCCTGTTGGCGGGCTACACTGGCAAACCACTCCCGCATATTGGACAACCATTCTTTGGTGACGATTATGGAGTCAGGCTTTATCTCATACCCCTCCATTCGCCCATCCTTCCTGACATATTGGATATACATTTGGGCTACATTGTCGTGGAAGCTGATCCAGTCTTTTGAGAATGGTTCGTCAATTGCGATCTGACTGAGCTTGACCAGCACCTCCGCAAACGCGCTGGCGGGAATCTCTTCCAGCGGGCCAAACTGTTCCCTTATGCCCTCCCACAGCTTGTTTTCCATTTCTGGCTGTCGGTAATGCTCGAAGCACTGGAGCATGACTTGATGATGTGCGTGGATAGCACTGAGTTGTTCTGGGCTAAATCCAGCGTTGCCAGTGTGTTGGTAAGTGCCTTGCTTTCGAATGCTGGGAAGTACTTCAGACGTAACCCATTTGCGAAAGCGGTGAGCAACTGTCCCTGGTTTAACTGCATCGCGACAGCGTAGGATCAAGGTATAGAGGCCGGATTCATTGACTAGGTTGAGGCTTTGAGGACCATTTCCTGCCGACCCTAACTTTAAGTTAGGGTCGGAAAACCATTCCGCAGAACTAACCATTTTCTCATCACTATCTAGTGAGATCACGGCTTTACTTGGATTAAGCAAAGCCAATGCTCGGCATACATCTACTGCAACGAACCATGGGTCCCCATTGATCAATAGCGACCGAATATTCCAGCCTTCAGATTGAACTTGAAAAGAATATAGCTGTGGCGCGGACGCGCCTAGAACGCTAGTGGACATTGCAGACTTCCTCATATGCAGATTGTGAATCCGCTACCCCAACGCCAATTGGGGGGGGCGGAACCGTGCAGGATTGGCGTACCGGAATGAGGAACCGGCGGGTCTTGCGACCCTCCCACACGGCCCGCCCAAAAAGGGAATAGCTGTGCAAACGGACGCAAAAAAGCCGCGCATTGAAGTAAGGCGGCTTGATCCGCCTCATTACCGGGACGCCAATCCCGTATCGCTGATGAGCAGCGACGGGAACAGCTTAACCCGGTTCAAAGACGGACGCAACTGGAAGGAAATTTGGTTTAGCTTGATAAATGCTACGGCAGTGCATCAATTAAATCAAATCTAATGCAGAGGTGGGTACGAATTGCAAACTTACTGTCCGCCTGAACGATGATGAAAAGGGTCGGAATTAAATTCCGACCCTTGATCAAAGCCATAGAAAAGCGCGTCGGTTCAGCCGACGCTCTTGGTAAATTTTCGACCCTAACTTTTCGTTAGGTTCAGAAACACGCTTTCGAAGCCGAACCATTCGATTGTCTTTGCCTGCGACAAGCCCTGAATTAAATTCAGGGCTTGTTTAACCTCATAAGGAGCAAGAATTGCCGTACTTAGGCAGCCTGACACTCAGTGAAAGCGTTAGGCGCTCTGAAGTGGATGGTAAAGGTCGGAATTCAATGCCGATCCTTGATCAAAGCCAAAGAAAAGGGTGTCGGCTGAACCGACACCCTCGGCGGTGTTACGATGGAACTGTTATAATGTTTCTAACACGGCCCCTTCGGTGTCCTCGCTTCGGCGGGGATGCTGCTGGGGTTTTTTATTGGCTTGATCAGTGCGGACAACCCCCCGCCCTTCAGGACGGGGAGGAAGTTAACTAGGCAGCCTGCAGAAAGCGAAGAATCTCTGCCTGAGACTCAGTGACAGAACTGATGTGTGTCTCAAGGTTTAATTGCTTGCCCAGGCGGACAATCAACTCCTTCAACTTGGGTTCATGATTCCCGACAATGAAGGCTGCTGTTGCAAGCTGCCCGTCGCTACGCATGACGAGATCAAGCAAGCCCAACTTTACGGCTTCAGCTGGTGTAAAGCGCTCGTGGCGGGTATCAAGCACCATGGCAAGACGGCCGTTGTAGATAATGTAGAACCTATCCTGTTCCTGGCAGAACTGCATTCCTTCCGCTAACCCATCTAGTCCTTCATAAATGACTTGGAATGGCGGGATGGGCGAGATGTGACCGCCAGCTTGCAGGAACTTCTCTTCAGGCCCCCTTAAGAAGCTGATGTGGTTTGTTACCAGCGAATCCAATGCCTTTTCAGGTGTTGGGTAGTGCCATTCCATCTCCGGACCATAAACCAGCATGGAGGGAACAGGATTTCGTGCATCGTTATTGTTCAACGAATGCTGCGCAGTTGCGACTACCCGAACAAGTTCCTTGAAGGCTAGGGCAGAGAATTGCGTCCTAAGCGGCTCCAAGTCGGCAAATCGACTGAGAATCTTGCCCGAAGGATAGCCATTACCATTAAGAACCAGTACCGCTACTCCGCATGCGATCTGTTCGTTAGAACCCAGCGAAGTGCGCAGGCTGATCGTCCACCTTACGCCACGCGCATCATTACTCGTGTGGTTTGCAGGTATGGCTGCTTTCTTAAGCCGTGAGACTAAGGCTAAAGCTTCCGTACTGGGCATGTGTATTCCTTGTCAACCATGAGAGTGATGCACGTTCACGCAATAAGCGCATAACTACCAATACCAGCGATGCATCACCCAAAATTCGTGATAATTCTTTGGTCAAAAATTCGTCTGCGTCTTTCAACAAACGCTCATGCGCCTTAGCTGCATTCATGACGGAGATTGCCTCTTTTGAGGCAAGCGGGACGCCGTAAACAGCATCAGCCAGCTTGTTATAAATCGCCTCCCCTGCACGTGTCGGACGCAACTTATCAAGGTGTGGTTCATCGAGTCGGGGATTAGATTCACTTAAGCCAAGGCAGCATCCACCATCGATCAAACCGTAGGTAACGCCACCCGGCCAGGGCAGCCGCACCAAGTTACCGAGGTTAGCATCTGCATTTGCTAGCCATTCTACGAGTGCGATGGCTTCGTCCAGTTGGGACCACTTTCGCAACTCTTCTGTTTCAACTGGAGCACTACAGGTTTGCGGAGGAGCATCCGCAATCAGAGACGAAGTGACAAAGCAGGGAACCTCTTCACCCCACTCTTTCAGCCAATCTACTTCACGGTATAGCGACTTCAACATCGTTGCAGGTATCACCATCAGCCATGCTTGATCTGGGCATTCCAGATCCCGCAGCTTACTTAGTCCCCAGAGCAGGACTTCACCGACGAGGAAGTCACCAGCCTTGGGGAAGGCTTTGATGTAAACCTGATGTTCTTGTCCATGCTCATCCGTGATATCAGCCAGTGAAACGCAGGATGAGAAGCCATAAAAGGCGGTAACTAAGCCACGTAAGTTCGTGGCATTGAGTACCGTTAACGGAGGAAGCCAAGCCATCAAATAATGTTCTTCTTTGCACCAACAGTTGCCTGTCGGCTGTGATTAGTGGCCGGCAATATTAGTAGAGTATTGTTTATTTAATATACAAAACCGACGAACGGTATGTTTTTGATCTATGACATTTGAAATAAATATGATATGTGGGTTATGGCAATCAAATTTTTCATGTCCGATTTTGTCCCTTCGAATACGCTAGGTACTGGTTACTAGCGGTATAGGCCAATAGCGCATGCAGCCTAGATTAGCTGCCAAATTGAGGCTTATCCCCTGGCGAAATTCCTTTCCAGGCAGAGACTTATCGGGATACTTAGTCAATTGACATGTCCACCATTGCCGGATACCCTCCGCGCCGGAAATTTCTAGAGCTTTGCGTCTAAGCCCAAAGTCACACCATTTGGGCGTCTCTTTAGCTAAACCTTTTCTTTACCTACCAGCCATAGCCACACTGCGGCTGAACACCTTGTACACATCCATTTCTCATTCTTACTTGGGATACATACGCGTGCCTTATCACTTCGTTAGCCGGGGTTTGCCCCCATGCTTGATTACTGCGCTGGCATTAGCTTCGCCTATGGCGATGGCGGATGCATCGCTCAAAATGCCTCACTACCGCACCAATAAAGAACTGCACTCCTCCTTTGCTGCTGCAAAGCAAGAGCTGATTCAAGGCTATGCCAACAATTACGGGCCAGGATGCGCCAACGTCGATTGGGTGTTTCTAGGCGTCAGCTGGTACCACAACACGGCGACCTGGGAAGCAAGGCATCATGGAATGCCTGAGTGCGGTAAGAACGGTTACAACAGTGTGATTGCTAGCTGCGGGGATGGTGTAACGACCAAGGCGAATGCCGGTGGTGCATGGTGCAATACTGAATGCCCAGAAGATCAGTATCCCGTCGAGGGCACTGATCCCAAGGTTTGCAAGCCGATTCCGATGACGGAGCAACCACCGACGCCCGGTGGTGGAACTGGTAACAAGGATGCGGATTCTGACCAGGGTCAACCCGATACTTGTTCGGGCAACCCGATCAACACCGCTACTGGTAACAAATATCAGCGCGAAAACGATTTCGGCATCGTCAGCCGCATTCCGTTCTTCCGCAGCTACAACAGCGCCTCGGGCACAGTAGAAACCGGTCTGGGCAAAGGCTGGCGTCACAACTGGCAAGCCCGCATCGTGCCTGTCCGGGTTTCGATAGGCCCTAAGCCTACCGATGTCGCCTCAACCTTCGTCTGGCCAGACCAGAACAGCCCGATCACCATCCGCCGTTATCGCATCGAGCGACCTGATGGCTCCTCGGTGGATATCAGCCGTGATGGTGAATTGCTTGATCCTGCCACCAAGAGAACCTTACGCGTCGTTGTGAGAAACGACGGCGTTACTTTGTTCTCTCCGACCACCGTTGAGCAATACGATGCAGAGGGGAAACTCACCTCACTGCGCTACATTGCCGGCCGTACTTACACGCTGAGTTATCAGAACGGCTTGTTAAGCCAAGTCACCGAAAACGGCTCTGCATTCAGCCTGACCTTTACCTATGATGCGACCACCAAGCGTTTGCTGAAGGTCGAAACCGCGGGCAAGAGCAGTGCAACCTACGCCTACAGCGCAGACGGACTATTGACGGGGGTGACCTACGCCGACGCCACACAACGTCAATACCGATACGATGATGCCAAGAAACCCGGCTTACTGGCCGGCATCATCGACGAAGCACAAAAGCGCTTTGCTACTTGGGCCTACGATGAGCAAGGCCGTGCGGTACTGTCCAAGCACGCCAATGGTGTTGATGCGGTTACCCTGGCTTATGGAATAGATGCTGATGGCCAATGGACCGATGAAACCTCACCGCTCGGCGCCAAGCGCCGTTACCACTTCAGGAAGATCGGCACCGGCCTTTTCCTGACCGGTAACAGCCAACCAGGCGGTGCAGGCTGTAATGCCAGCAACAGCAAGCTGGTTTACGACGCCTATGGCAACGTGACTGAAGCGACCAACTTCAATGGCAGCGTCACTCGTTATGAGTATGACGCAGCACGGAAGCTGGAAACCAAGCGCATCGAGGCCACAGGCACACTCGATGAATATGTGGTCACCACCGCTTGGCATCCAACCCTGCCGGTACCAACAAACATCAATAATCCTCGCAGTAGAACGTACTTCCAATACTTCAACGATGAGGATGGTCTGCTGCAGGCCAAGGCTGTCATCAATCTGAGCAACAATCATTACCAATGGCGCAGTTGGACTTACGACCAGCATAGCCGCATCACCAGCGCCAAAGCTCCCAACGACCTGGTCACTACCTATACCTACGATGCCGCTGGCAACCTCGCTACGGTCACGGAACCTTCTGGTTCAGTCACGCGCTATACGCAATACACGGCTGACGGCCTGCCGCTAAGTATCACCCGCCCCAATGGCGATGTCGTCACGCTGACCTATGACCAACGCGGACGTTTACTTAGCCAGAAGGTTGGCGCGTTGGCTACGACCTACAGCTACACCCCGACGGGTCTGCTCAACACCGTTGCTACACCTGACGGCAATCTGCTGACCTACATCTATGACGACGCCCAGCGCTTGACCGGCGTGCGCGACAAGCTCGGCAATAGTACCCGCTATGTGCTCAATGCAGCCGGTACCCGCACCCGTGAAGAAGTCGTGGCAGGCAGCAGTCTTACTGCGCAAATCAAGCGCATTGACGCTGACATGATTGCCCTCACCCAACCTATGCCGCAAGCGAGCTAAGCCATGTTATTCACAACACCTAAGCGCCTGCTGGCGCTCGCCGCGGCCTGTGCCCTTGCCATGCCGGCAACCGCCACGGTCATTCAAAGCGTGGACAAGGAATATGACCAGCTGGGTCGCGTCAGCAAGGTATCCCGCCCCGATGGTGGCTGGGTCAGCTATGGCTACGATCCCATGGGGAATCGCACCGAAATGCGCGACAACCTCGGCCGGGTCACCACCTATACCTATGATGGGCGCAACCGCCTGCGCAGCATGACTGACCCAGGGGGCGGTATTACGCGCTATGCCTATGACACCCAGCAAGGTACTACCAGCGTCACCGACCCGCGCGGTCTGGTAACAACCTATCACTACGATGCATTCGACTATCTGATACAGGTTACCAGCCCGGATACCGGTATCACCCGCTACACCAATCGTGAAGATGGGCGAAGGCTCACCAAGACCGATGCCAAAGGCCAAACCACCCAGTACGCGTACGACACAGCCGGCCGCGTTAACAAGGTGACGTTTGCGGATGGTAAGACCCAGACCTATGCCTTTGGCGCCAGCGGTACCGCTACAGGCATGGTCACTGAAGTAACCGATGCCAGCGGTAAGACCGTACTCACTTACGGGCCTTACAGCCGTGTTGCCAGTGAAAAGCGCACGATCTGGAACAAGGATTACACAATCGGCTACGGCTTTGACACAGCAGGTCGCTTCAATAAGCTAACCTACCCCAGCGGCCGCATTGTCACCTACTTCTACGACAACGTTGGCCAAGTCAGCAAGATAACGACCAAGCAAGGCACCGCTGCCGAGAAGATCGTCATCCAGAACCTGAAATATCGACCTTTCGGGCAGGTAACCGGTTGGACCTGGGGCAATGGCGAAGTCCGCACGACGGGCTATGACAACCTGAACCAGATGACCACGGTCAGCCTGGGGGATAGCACGCTTACGCTAGGCAGAGATACCGCAGGCCGCATCACCAGCCAGAAAATCAGCGGCGGTTGGTGGGAAAGGTTATTACAGCGGCTGGGCCTGCCTATCGGCCAAACCCACAGCTATGGCTACGACAAACTGGACCGGCTGACCGAATGGCAAGATGGCCGCATCCTGACCCGCAATGGCTTCTCGTTCTCGCCCAGTGAAGGCTATGGCTACGACGCTAATGGCAATCGTACAAGCCGGCGCAGCGATGATGCGGTATCCCCGCAGGATGTGGACACCACCAGTAACCGGCTGAAAGCCAGTTCAGGCAATGGCGACAACCCTGTTTACCAGTACGATGCCAATGGCAGCCGTACCAGCGGAAATGGCAGCTACACCTATGATGCCCGTGGCCGATTGGTCGAAGCGTCCGGCGCGCAATTCACCATTAATGCGATGGGTGAACGCGTCGCCAAGACTTACCAGGGCACAACCACCATCTTTCATTACGACGTATCGGGCCGGTTGATTGCTGAATCGGATCAAGCAGGCGTATTCAAACGCGAATATATCTACCTCGGTAACACCCCCGTTGCACTAGTAGACAATGGTATGGACATTCGTAACATCCATACCGACCACCTTGGAACGCCACGGCTGGTGACCGATGCCACCAAACGCGCCATCTGGGCCTGGGAACTCGGTGAGCCGTTTGGTGCGTCTAACGCCAACGAAGACCCTGAAGGTACGGGAGCAAAGTACACCTTCAACCTGCGTTTCCCGGGGCAGTACTTCGACAAGGAAACTGGCAACCACTACAACTATTTCCGCGATTACGACCCAAAGCGTGGTCGCTATTTGCAGAGCGATCCGATTGGGTTAGAGGGTGGGATCAATACCTATGCCTATGTGGGTGGGAACCCGCTCAGATACACAGATCCGCGAGGCTTAATCGCCCTGGTTGATGACGCAGCATTTTGGGGGGCAATGGGTCTAGGGGCTGCATGCGTTGCTACACCTGCATGCAAGAAAGCAGTGTCTGATGGAATGAGTGCCGCAGTTAAGGCTTGTGAGACTGCTGCGGATAAGATTGGCGATATGGTTGCAGGCGCTGCTGGCGGCGCTCCTGATCCAGAAGATGAAGATGACGGTTTATCGAATGAAGACAAGAAGTCAATTCGTTCATTGGAAAAGCAGATTGAGAAACACAAACAGAAAATAGCCGACTTCAAGGCAAATCCAACTGTGCGGCCAGGTATGGAGAACCAGTCAGAAGCTGCTATCCGGGCACAGCAGGAAGCGCGGATCAGACATCTAGAAACGGAAATTCGAACTTTCCAGAGAAACATCGACAAAATACGTGGTCGTTATTGAACTAGGATTATGCGATATGAAGTCTTGTGAGTTATATATTGCGCAGCCAGAAGGGCATGATTTCAGTACTCTTGTTGAGATGCCAACAGTATGTTTGGTAGCTCTGAGCAAATTGCCAACTGGTCCGGCAGCCTTAGAGATGGTCAAGAGCTGCATGTCTGCGGGTGCAGTATCTTTTGCTTCAATCGGTGAACATGCGGATGCAATCGAAGACCAAATCGATGCTGCATTGGAGGGTGGAGAATTGGGTTGGCTAGAAATAGTTACTACATCCCATCAAGGTGAGTCTGTAGAGGACGTAGTGAACTTTCTCGTGCATGGTATCGATCCAAAGGCTGGCAACTCTAGGCTGCTGATTATTCTCGATGCCAATTTCCCCGATGGTAAGAGTTTGCTTGAGGAAGCACGTAGGGCCTGCGCAGTAAGTAGCTAGTCTCTCCAAAGCTTAGCTAGCCGGTGCCGGAGCAATCCGCACCGGTTTTTTTACGTCCGCTTTGCTCTTTAAGTTAGCGCTGGCTAATTTGTCGTTGTCTGGCTCGCCACTTACACTCGGGCCTATTAAAGAAGAACAGATGCAAGCAAGGAGGATTCTTTATGCCACCGTCGACCACAGACTTGCCGAAGGCATTTGTCGAGCTGTTTGACCCTACTGCCCTGTTCGACTCATATACCCGGCTCTTTGCGATCAAAGTGGCGGGCCTGCCTGACGACAAGCTATTGGTCGAAGCACTCCTGGGCATCGAGGCGCTATCGACAATCCCGGTGATGGAAATCAGCTGTCTCTCCACCGATGCCTATGTGGATCTCGGTGACTTGCTGGGGCGGCAGGTGGCCTTGGAAATCAGCCTGTCCGATGGTTCGCGCTGCAAGCGTACCGGTTATATCGCTGAAGCCAGCGACGACACCGGTGATGGCGGGCTAGCCCGCTATAAGCTGGTGGTTGTGCCTGGACTTTGGTATGCGCACAAGAATGTGCGTAGCCGGGTGTTTCAGCATCGGTCCATTCTCGATATCGTTGAAGCGGTATTGGAGCCCTATGCCCCCTATGTGGTGTGGCAGGCCACCAATGACGCTAAGACACAAGAACTGGCCACCACGCCGCTTCACTACTGCGTGCAATACCGTGAGAGCGACTACGTATTTATCCGCCGCCTATTGGCCAATGCGGGCCTGGGCTTCTTCTTCGAAGAGACAGGCGAGGCCGGTGAAGCGATGGGGGTAGCAGCCCAGCACCGCCTGGTGATCTTCGGAGACTCGAAACAACTGCTGGAAGACCGTAGTTCCCACCATGCCCTGGGCGGCCGTGGCATCCGTTTTCATGGCGACAGCAGCGTGGAAGAGCAGGACACGATCTTCCAACTACTGCAGGGCTACTACGGCGATGGTCCGGCCGTGTTGACCGCCCAGGCTTGGAATGACACTGGGCGGTACTCAGTCACAGCGAGCGCAGGGGAAACCAGCGGGGTGGAGCAGTTCATGCCGATGTCGGGGGCGCACCTGACCACCCAAGCATTGCTCCAGGCCCGTATCGATCTGATTGCCGACGTGGTGAACTGCTACAAGGAAAGCCTCCGGGCGGCAGGCACAGTGCGCAGCCTGCGCCCTGGCCGCCACTTTACCCTCACCCAGTACAACAACCGCCTGTTTGGCGAGGATCGCGATGGTGACCCGAAGCTGCTGCACTGCGCCCAGCGCTTTGCCGGCATCAACAACCTGCCCAAGGCCGCCAAAGAGACCGTTGCCTCCCGCCTGGGCAAGGATAAACAGTTTGCCACCCGGTTCGATTACACCTTGCAGCGGCTGGGTTTGCAGGATGAGATCCACAACATCGTCTGGCGCGAATCGCCAACCGACTTCAGTGGCTTTGCCGAAGCCGCCGAAACCAAGGGGTTTGTGCACCTGAGTCAATTGCAACGCTGGGAACTGCCATGGCGGCCGCTATTCCACGCCAAGCGTGCAGTGCCAGGCCCACTGGCTGCCGTCGTGGTGGGCGATGGCCCTATCCATACCGATCGACTAGGCCGAGTGAAGGTACGCTTTCCTTGGCAGACGGGCGAGAGCCCGGACGATACCGATACCTGTTGGATGCGCGTCATCCAACGCAGTGCCGGTCCCACCCGAGGCATGCAGTTCACGCCGCGTCCCGGCCATGCAGTCTGGGTGGATTTTCTGAACGGTGATATCGACCAGCCGATTGTGATCGGCAGCCAATATACCGGTGTGGGTGAAGGCGATGCCACCTACTCCCCCGCGCGGACTACACGCGACAGTAATTCAAACTTCACCCCACCCGATACCAAGGTGTTCAGCCAGGCCAATGACCGTAACCCCTCTGGCCAGGGTAATCTGCAGGGCGGGAACAGCCCGGTCTGGCATGGCGCCGCGCCTGGTGACGATGGCCACCGCCATGCCGGCGCTTTGCTGGGCATCCGGAGTCAGGCGCTCGACGGCAATGGGTATAACCAATTGTTATTCGACGACAGCGATGGTCAGTTGGCGGTTCAACTGGCCACCACCCAGGCGTGCAGCCAGCTGAACCTGGGTCACCTGATCCACCGTGCCGACAACTACCGGGGTAGCTTCCGCGGTGAAGGGGCGGAACTGCGTACCGATGCCTATGGGGCACTGCGTGCCGGCCGAGGGTGGCTGATCACCAGCTACAGCATCCGCCACGACAACAACACCCATGAACCTGCAGGCGAACTCGCAGGTCCACTGGCCCTGGTCAAACAGGCGCAGCAACTTTCTCAAGCATTGAGCCAGACCACTGCTACCCATAAGGGCATCCCCGCCGCCAGCCAGTTGGGCACCACCCGATCGCAATACTGCAGCCTTGATCCCAAGCGCAGCCCGATTCCCGCCTTTCTGCATGCAGTGCAGGGTCAGGTCGATGCCGAGGATGTCAGTAAAGCCCTGACGGATGCCGGCGATAAGAACATCAAAGCCAAGCCCAACAGCGCCAAGACGCCGGGTACGGTTCCGGCGATGACCGACCCGATTATTCTGTTGGCAGCCCGTAACGGGCTCATTACTGCCAGCGAGAATACGTTCATGCTCAGCAATGAAACCCAATCCTGGTTGGCAGGACGACACCTGCACCTGATGACAGGCAATCAGCTGCGTATTGATGCCAACCAGGGCGTGAGCATCGTCGGTGGATTGGCCGAGGGAGAGAAGGATGAACAGCAGGGCTTGAGCATCATTGTGGGTGAGGGTGACTTGATCGCTCAGGCGCACGACGGGGCGATGCAGATTGCGTCCAAGGGCAAGCTCACGCTCGAATCGGCAAGCGGCGACGTGACGTTGGCGGCTGGCAAGAAGATCATTATTCGCACTGCAAATGGGGCCAGCTTGACGATTGCTGATGGTGCAATTGAGGTAGCGTGTCCTGGAACGATCACGGTACAGGCCAGCAAGAAATCCTGGGTTGGGCCAGGAACCATGATTCAAGAACTTCCCAACTTACCCCAGTCAGTTCTTGCACCCAAACCTGAGAATAGTAACTACAGTCAACGCTTTGATTTTTCGAGCTTCTTACAAAAGGACAATTTACTTCAAGAAAGAATGCAACAAGCTACTTATGTAGCAATGCGACCAACTGGGGAAATTTTGTCTGAGGGTAAGCTTAATTCAGATGGAATGACGGATCGTATTTTCACCGAATCTGAAGAAGAATTGTTGGTCTTTCTTGATGATAAGCAGAGTCAATGGGCTGTCGAAGAAGAAGAACTGGACTTTGACGATATTGATGACGACGAGAAGAGTACGTAGAAATGAGTCGCTATACCCCTAAAAAGAGTGATTTTCATATTATTTGTGAAGGGGACACTTTTGAGAAAATAGCAACAAAATATGGCTTCAAATCCGCAGAATTGAAGCGTATAAATGGCATGAATAAAATTACTCGGAAAGATTTTGGTCGCCGTATTGCATTAAGAAAAGAAGCTGTATGTGGTATTCAAGGACTTGTATTGGATGCAGAACGACATCCAATTCGAGGAATAAAATATCGTATATGCGTACAAAAGCTAGATGCAACTAGGAAACTACCATCATCCGGTACTTATGATCAAAAGAAAGAAGGTAAAACAGGTGTTGACGGCTTAACAGTTCGAATTATTACGGAATCTCCGCGCGATCTCGTCGATTTCTGGGTATGGTATCCCAAGGAAGGTTGGAAGCTTGTCCGAAGTGGCCCTAGTGGTTATGGAGAACGTCGAATAACAATGTTAAGCCCTTATGTTTTGGTAAAGGCAAAAACAGCACCGCATGAAAAGAAACCGGGTGAAATAATCTCACCCACAATGAAAGAAGCACCTAGGTATGACCCTGGAAAAGATGTTCAGGTCAACCCTGAAGGAGAAGTACAAGCTTGGTGGGGCAAGGTCTCAGAAAAGTTTGGGTGGCGTGTTAAAGACACTAAAACAAAAGAAGGAAAACCGGTGGCTGTAGTAACAGCCGATGGCTTAGATTTGTCTTCACTTGATCATTATACTGGTGAGATACTCTCAGAAAAGCATTTCAAAGATGCTGCAGACGAGTTAGGTATTGAAGTCGCTTTAATTAAGGCAATTAATGAAGTTGAAGCGGGAAGCAGTGGCTTTATGAAGATTGGAAAAGTGACTGTCCCAAAAATTCTGTATGAACGACACAAGTTTCACAAATTTACCAATGGGAAATATACACAAGATAACCCTGATTTATCTTACCCGACCCCATATATTCTTAAGAAAGGAACATATGTCAAGTCAACGATGAAATTGAAGAGTATTTCTGGTGAAGATGTAGACTTTGCTTATTACAAAAGATATAACAAAAAGACAGATAAGGCTGAAGATGCCATTTCTGGAAAACAACTTCTGGGGGAGAAAGTACGAGCATCTGGAGTTAATACGTATGCGGCAGGCGAAGAAAACTACAAAAGACTAATGCGATCCCAGAAATTAGATAAAGAAGCAGCCTATATGTGTTGCTCATGGGGAGCTTTCCAAATATTAGGAGAGTATGCAACAATAATGGGATATGCCTCTGCAGTTGATTTCGGTGAAAAAATGTCGCAATCAGAAGCAGAACAATTGAAGGCATTTGTCCTTTATTGTCAGAAAATATCTCCGGGTATAATTCCTCATATGAAAGATAAGAATTTTGCCGGAATAGCGAGAGCATATAATGGTCCTGGATATAAGGACTATAACTATGACACAAAAATTGAAAATGCATATAAGAAGTGGAGTCAGAAGTGAATAGTTATAGCAGTATTTCAATAGCAATACTCTCTTTGGTGCTTTATACCAGTGCATTTTGTGCCACTCCAGTATCCGGGGATTATGGTGGTGTTTTGCTAGCATTCGATAAATCAAGTGGCTCCATATCGGGAGAGTTTGAATCTTCTGCTGGAGGAGAAGGCCCGGGAGAGGTTACTTGTAAGTTTTTCTTTTATGGGAAAATTAAAGGAGAAACTGAAGCAGAGATAAAGCTGGTTGATCCGACTTATCTCTCAGAGGAAATAGGTGGGAAAGTAAAGTTCGGCGAAACAGGTGGGAAGCCATGGCTGTTGCTTAAATCGGATAAAGCTGTAGGGGCATGTGCACGGTACGAAGATTTCTCGTTGCAAACGCCATCACGTCGCGATCTTCTTAATACAACAGCAATTAATAAGATGGGAATTGTAGTATCCAGCAAAGCAAAATTATTCAACTCTCCATCAGCGGAGAAGCCAATGCGAGCCTATCTTGTTTCTGGTGATACGGTTATTGTTCTTGATAAAAAAGAAAATAGAACAAAGATAAGATTCGTTTCAGATAGTGGAAAAGCCACAGAAGGATGGTTGGAGAATTCAGTAATTAAGCCTTAAAGTGCGATATCTGAAACAAATACAATACAGACCACTCCCCCAATATGAACCATTTCACTTTGGGGGTTTTTCGCACTTTAGGGAGTACAAGTGCACGAAATACTATGAGCGCCCACGCCAGTTTGGTGCTTTACTAGGTTTTCCCTTCGCTTCTTCAATAGCGGCATTAAATCCTGCTTTCCTTTCCTCGATATCAGCAGGTACTTGGTGCACATCAAAACTTCGCAGCAATGTAGCCAGGGCATTTGCACCTCCACGCGGCAAAGTACGACGCTGTGACATGGAACGTAACTGATTCACCAGCGGTGCAATTTCCGGATCAAGCTGACCTACGCCCACCATCAAGTTGGGATCGGCGTGAATAACCTGCTGCAACACACCATCAATCTGTTCAAGGCTTAGTGAGCGGGAGTAATACAGCCCCAGCATGACTTGCAATTGGTCATGCAACTCTTCAGGCACGGTCACTTCAAGCCCATTTTCGCCTGTTAAGAAATAAGACATCGATCGACCCAATTCGCGCGACAACTTCAGTAGGTTCATCGACGTTATCGAGCCCGTCTTAATAGAGGAACTCAAGGCGGGCGGCGTCATGCCGATGGCAGCCGCCACGCTAGCCTGTGATTTTCCCTGCGCCTTAATTTCCGCAACGATTCGCATGCCGACTGCGGCATCGCTATTTGGCCTAGCCATAAATAATTACCCTGTTATGTTGGATTTATCTTTACGTATCGTAGTGTATTGCTTAATATCCAACGACTATGACTGATCTTAGCTACCAACACAAACCCCTCCTTCCAAGCCAGCAAGCTGTCCGGGAGATTTGCAGAATGCTTGGTGGTCAACGTGTACTTGCTGAGCGGATGAAAGTCACGCCATCCACAGTGAGTTACTGGGCTTCCGGCAAGTATCCAGTACCCGTACAGCGTTGCATCGAACTCGAGCAGCTAAGTGGTGGCTGCTACAAGCGCCATCAGCTTCGACCGGATATTTTCCAGGCACCTGCTGCTGACAAAACTCCTATCTAGTGTCGCATGGCATTAAGTTAAATTCAATTTAAATTTAATCAGGCACCCTAGCTTTTGGGTGCGCGGGGGCGTCCTCATGCCTTATCAACACGAAGTATCTAGTACCTCTCCAAGCCTCACAGATACAGAGCCTGGGTTCAGCCTTCACCCGCTCGCGGTGAGCTTAACTTTACTTGCAGCTTTCGTTTATCTCTCCTGGCTCGATAACCAGAACGAGCAACCAGCAAAGTCCCAAGCTGCGACGGAACAGCACCTGTCACGCGTGACAGGTACGAATCGTTGCGACAACTGCACGTTGCCAGCCGATGCGGAGCAAGGAGTATGAATTACTTCGAGCATCACATCGGTGACTACGCAGCTGCGACTTCCCACCTTACCTTACTTGAGGATGCCTGCTATTCGCGCTTGCTGCGCCGTTACTACCTAGAAGAGGAACCATTGCCTGCAGACCACAGGCAACTGGCTCGCTTGGTGTGCGCACGTACAGATGAAGAGAAGCAAGCCCTGGAAGACGTGCTTAACGAGTTCTTCATCCTTGAAGACGGTTACTACATCAATAAACGTGCGGACCAGGAAATAGCTAGGTTTCGTGAGGGTTCGGATGAGCGTGAAGAGCGTCGCCTTAACGAAAAAGAACGCCAGCGTCGCCACCGCGAAGAACGCAAAGCCCTATTTGAACAGCTACGTGCGGTAGGCATTGTGCCTCCCTATGACACCCCCACAGCGACGCTGCGGACGATGCTGGCTTCTGCGCCAAAGGTAGCTGCGCCTGAAAGTCGATCTGAACCTGTCACGCGTATGTCACAACCTGTCACGCGTGATGCAACGGCTACCCAAGCACCATTCCCATACCCAATCCCAATCCCAGATATAGAGGAAGAAAGCAGCAGCATAGAAAACTCAATCTGTGTAGCGCCAAAAAGTGTCGAGCCAGAAAAAGCCTTGCCGCCGCCGCAGGGCAATGCCACCCAATCTCGGGCTTTGGAATTGACCATCCTGCTCCGCAAGCGTGGCGCCAGTCTGCAAGCCAGCAATCCGCATGTGCAGGAATGGGCAAAAAGCGGCGTTAGCGATGCCACCGCCTTGCAAGCCCTGGAAATCGCTGAGCAACGAAGAGCCAACCAAGGCAACGCTCAGCCGATCAATGCCGGCCTGTTGAACGCCATCATTGGGGATCTGGGGAGCCCGATCCAAAGCCCCCACCGACCCACTTTTACCGCCAAGCCGACGCTCAACCGCCAGGAAGCCCTGGAGGCGAGTAACCGCAGGGTTGCTGAGGAATGGTTAGCCAAGAGACAAGCAGCAAGAGGTGTGCATGCGTAACGACGAAGAGAGTGTGTTCTCAGCATTGCTGAGCGATGTATTGGGTTTCTACGGGAAGTCTGTGTCGGACTTCACCCTGGATGTTTGGTGTGCCGCCATGGAGCCCTTTGACCTTGCTGCTGTGCGCATGGCGCTCAACCGCCACTGCGTCGACCCGGATCGCGGACAGTTCCCGCCCAAGCCGGCCGACATCGTGCGCATGCTTCAAGGCGGGGGCAGCAAGGACAGCGCTGCGTTGGCCTGGGCTCAGGTGGACAAGGCGCTCCGCAGTGTCGGCACCTACCCAAGCGTGGTGTTTGACGACCCGATCATCCATGCCTGCATCACCGACCTGGGTGGCTGGACCGCCTTGGGCCAGATCAGCAACGACGAGTGGCCGTTCTTGGGCCATCGCTTTGTGACGCTTTACCAGGGCTATCGGCTGCGTGATGCCTTGCCGCCATACCCGCCCGTGCTGACCGGCATTGCCGAGTCTGAAAACAGTCAGCGCGGCATGCAATCTGACCGGCCAATGCTGATTGGCGACCCGGTCAAGGCGCAACGTGTGATGTCCGGTGGGTCTGCGAGGGCGGGATTACGCCTTACTCGGGCACCAAGTGACGCAGGTGGGCTGCGGCTTGCCTACTCGAGGGAGAGCGGTCCTAGGCCGGTTTCTTTCGCCGCGACGGTGGAACAGGCGGTGGAGGTATGACCGTGCGCTGCATCGACTGCCAAAGCTTCAATCTGCTGGACTCCGACATGAGGATCCATGACTTGGGCAATTGCAAACGCAAACCCAGCAGCCAGTACTTCAGCGCCACCTTTCCACGTCGCTGTAGCGACTTTGTTTCAACCAAGCCGTCAGTTATCGCCAAGCGAAACGAATGGCTCGAATACACGAGGAATACCCCATGCACACCAGCGGCCTGAAGCGGATGCAAGCCCTGGGCCGGCTCAAAGTCGGCGAGATGAACAAGACGGAAGCTGCCTATGCACAGCGCCTGGAAGCGCAACGCCAGCGCGGTGAGGTCATTTGGTACAAGTTCGAGGGCGTCAAGTTGCGCCTGGCTGACAACACGTTCTACAGCCCGGACTTCGCAGTCATGGCGCAGAACGGGCAGATGGAGATGCATGAGGTCAAGGGCCATTGGCAGGACGATGCCCGCGTCAAGATCAAGGTCGCAGCTGATCTTTACCCATTCCGTTTCATCGCGGTGAAGCCTCAGCCAAAGCGTGATGGCGGTGGCTGGAGTACGGAGGTGTTCGAATGAGGATCGCACACCAACCAGTTCGCAGCAGTCTGGCGAAGTATCAGCCCAGGCAGACGCAAGACGAAGCATCGCTCAAGCAGCTACGAACCAGGGCATGGCGGGAGCAAGGGGTGTTGGTGATCAGGCCGGAGGATCTGGCGGATGGCTGGGAACGCATCACGCTGCAAAGCATTGGCAGCCGCATTTACGGAAGACAAGGGAAATAGGATGGCGATTTTTAGAAGCGTCTCGCAGGCAGTGCACTTTGCCTACCTGATCCAGGCATACGAGCCTCATGCCGAAAGTCAGATGGCGGGCAACCTGCGCCGGATGATGAACGAACACCTCATCCTCGAAATTGCCAAGCTGCGGCAGACCCTTGCCACTACGGCGTCACCCGCGAAGCAACGGCAGCTACAGGGCAAGCTGCAGTCGCTGCTTGATGAACAAACCCATGGGGCTGGTTCCAGTATCGACTTCGGGGAGTTGGACAAGCTTGAGGTACGTGGGCAGTGCGCCCTTATCCGTGCTGCTGTCCGCGACCATCTGCCCAGCCAGGAGATGTTCGCTATCGAGGCTCGCTACGAACCCATGCTGGAAGCCCGCCAAGGGATGGAGAGCGGCCCAAGGTGGAAGCCGACCGAGCGCGCAAGAAAACGGAGCGGCAATGCGCCTTGTGCCAGATCCCGCCAAGTCATCGACCGTTACTGGCCTGCCAACAAGCTGGCTGCTGTTCAGGGCTTGGTGAGCTACCTGCAGCCAAGGTTCAGCACGATACCCGGCGAGCAATTGACCTTGCTGGTGGCTCGGGCAGCAGATCGCCGCATGGTACGGGCGAACTATCGGGAACTGGCTGAAATGACGGGCGTGCACAACTCAACCCTGGCTCGTAACGGCGTGCAAGTGCGAGACCTGTTTGCGCTGATTGAATATTGACCCACCCTGCCGATTGAATATTGACCCAGTGATGGTTGCCGCCGTTTGACCGGCGACTGTGCATAACTATATCTCTACGGGCTAGTCTCACCCGTGGATTTTCCCGTCAGAATGCCTCGTCCGCCCCCTCCCGCTTTTGCTCCCTGGATTTGATTCGCGCCTTTGCCGACAGACTACTGTGCTGAAACCGATAAGATTCATTACCCGTCTCCACAATGTGGCAATGGTGCGTCAGCCGGTCCAGCAGGGCTGTCGTCATCTTGGCATCACCAAATACACTCGACCATTCCGAGAAACTCAGATTGGTGGTGATGATGACACTGGTGTGTTCATACAGCTTCGACAACAGATGGAACAGCAAAGCACCACCAATCTGACTGAACGGCAGGTAACCCAACTCATCCAGAATGACCAGATCCATGCGCATCAATGTCTGGGCTGTCCGACCGGCTTTCC
>NZ_JBQXDJ010000061.1:0-22036 GCF_052601015.1 Chitinimonas violaceus
GCGGCAAGAAAATCAAAGGGCGAAAGCGGCATATCGTGGTGGATACACTGGGCAATCTGCTTCATGTTGAGGTTCATGCTGCGAATCGGCACGATACCAAGGCTGGGCCGGGGATTTTGGCTCATGTGCTGGAAAGGTGGCCGAGCATACGTGCTTTCTCGGCGGATGCTGGCTATCGAGGGACGACGGTGGATTTTGTACAAAGGGAGCTGCGCCGTTCATGCCATATTTCGACCAAGATCAAGGATGGCTTTGCGATATTGCCCAAGCGTTGGGTGGTGGAGCGGACGTTTGCCTGGGTGGGCAACTTTCGCCGCCTAGCAAAAGATGTCGAGGTATTGACGGCGACAGCGGAGAATTTCGTGCGCGTCGCCATGCTAAAAATAACACTTGCCAAACTACGATAGACATTAACCAGACAGCTTCTAAGAACCCGCTTACGATCTGTCAGGAACAGCTGTTGGACCTGCGTTATTTGAGAAGCATACTGCGTCGATAATCGGTGACTTGAAGACACGATGTATGCTGAAAACAGAAAAACAAAAGCCCGCTCAAGTGAGCGGGCTTTTCGACATTCGATGCTGGCCAGCGATTCGTTTGTCTATGTCTTACGACTTAGGCCATTG
Organism: Chitinimonas violaceus; assembly: GCF_052601015.1. Lineage (NCBI taxonomy): Bacteria > Pseudomonadati > Pseudomonadota > Betaproteobacteria > Neisseriales > Chitinibacteraceae > Chitinimonas > Chitinimonas violaceus. Next base: position 627 of record NZ_JBQXDJ010000061.1, read on the forward strand.
CCTTGATGGCGGCAGCCAAGCGGCTCTTGTGGCGAGCAGCCTTGTTCTTGTGGAACACGCCTTTGTCGGCAATACGGTCCAGCGTGCTGGCAGTTGCCTTGAAGGTTTCAGCCGCAGCGGCTTTATCGCCAGCTTCGATGGCCTTCAGCACTTTCTTAACAGCAGTGCGGAATTCCGAACGTTGGCTCATGTTATGAAGACGGGCCTTGGCGGCCTGACCTGCGCGCTTACGTGCTTGTGCGCTGTTTGCCATTTAAATCAACTCCTTAAAACCGGTAAAAGGACTATCGCGAAACCGCGCATTATGCCGAAGCTCGTTCGCTATAGCAATCATCGCGTACACTGGCGCGGTTTTGTCAATTAGCCTTCATTCAGCATGAACCTGCTCAACGCTCTTGCCCGTACCAGTAGCATGACCATGTTGTCACGCATACTCGGTTTCGTGCGCGACGCCATCAACGCCCACCAGTTCGGTGCCAGCAAAGCAATGGACGCCTTTGTTGTGGCATTCATGCTACCGAATATGTTCCGGCGCATCTTTGCCGAAGGCGCATTCTCACAGGCTTTCGTACCCTTACTTGCGGAATACAAACAAAAACAGGGCGATGACGCGACCCGCCAATTCATTGCCGACGTTACCGGCCTGCTGACACTTGCGCTAGTGATACTGACTGCCATAGGGGTGGTAGCTGCGCCCACCATCGTCTTTCTGTCTGCTTCGGGTTATGAGCAGGACGCGCACAAGTTTCAACTCACGGTAGAACTTACCCGCATCACCTTTCCTTATATCCTGCTGATATCGCTGTCTTCCCTAGTCGGCAGCATTCTCAACACCTGGAACCGGTTCAGCGTACCGGCCTTTACACCCGCACTGCTCAATCTTTCCATGATTGGTTGTAGTCTGTTGCTTGCACCGTATTTCAGTGAACCCATCTTTGCACTCGCGATCGGTGTCACTGCCGGTGGTTTGGCTCAACTTGTCTTTCAGCTGCCATTCCTTGCGAAAACCGGCATGCTGACCTGGCCCAAAATCAACCTGCATGACCCCGGCGTATGGCGAGTACTGAAGCAGATGGGGCCGGCAATGTTCGGGGTATCGGTCGCACAGATTAGCTTATTGCTTAACCGTAACTTCGCTTCTTACCTGCCTGATCACAGTATGAGCTGGATGTATTACGCAGACCGTCTCATGGAACTCCCAACCGGCGTGTTGGGTGTGGCGCTGGGTACGATATTGCTGCCCAGTCTGGCCAAGCTGAAAACCGCCGAACGACACGATGATTACTCTGCAACGCTGGATTGGGGCTTGCGCCTGTGTTGGTTGCTGGCATTGCCTGCCACAATTGCACTGGCCGTCATCGGCGAACCCTTGATCGCCGTCCTGTTCGAGCGCGGTGAATTCAACCTGCAAGATACTTTGATGACGGAGCGGGCTTTAATGGCCTACGCGGTCGGCCTGATGGCCTTGGTATCCATCAAAGTACTGGCACCAGCATTCTACGCGCGCCAGAACATCCGAACTCCCGTCAAAATCGGCATCGTTACCTTGGTAGTGACCCAGCTTTTCAATTGGCTGTTGATCGGCCCATTGGCCCATGCCGGTCTTGCCCTCTCAATCAGCTTGGCCGCCTGCCTGAATGCCGGGCTCCTGTATCTGGGTTTACTCAAGCATAAGATTTATCAACCTCAACCAGGCTGGCTGGTTTTTCTGGGCAAGTTGACCATTGCAGTGGGTTTGATGGCTTTGGCACTCTGGGGATTGGAGCAGGTACTAGGTACTTGGCATGGCCTACCCAACCGGATACTGGCCGGTAAGTTGAGCGTGCTGATCGGTACAGGTGCCTTGGTCTATTTCGCCGTATTGGTTGCCCTGGGTTTCCGGCCCCGTGATTTTTCGCGGCGAAGCATCTGAACAAGAACTTCTTCAGACTCAAATTTAAAAATGCCGTCCAAACCATGGGCGGCATTTTTTTGTTCCCAGTTCACCACACTATACCGAAACCCTTATTTAGGCATTCCGGCTATGGAGGAAGGGCCTGTTAGTATGCTGTTGCACTATATAAAAAAACGGGACAACACCAATGCAGCTGCTGCTCAAACTGGCCAATTGGGTCGACAGGCTCAACGAACGCATAGGCCATCTTGCCAAATGGCTGGTACTGATCTGCGCCCTGATTAGCGCCAGCAATGCCGTAGTGCGTAAGGCCTTTGACATCAGCTCGAATGCTTTTCTGGAAGTACAGTGGTATCTCTTCTCCGCCATCTTCCTGCTTGGCGCGGGATACACCCTCAAGCACAACGAACATATCCGCATCGATCTGATCCTGGGCAAGCTGTCGGCCCGTAAGCAAGCCATCATCGACATCATCGGCGGGTTATGTTTCCTGCTACCTATGGCGGTAGTCACGCTGTATTTCTCCTGGCCCATCGTCACGCAGATGTTCATTTCCGGCGAACACTCGCCTGATGCTGGCGGTTTGCTGCGCTGGCCTGTCTGGGCGCTTATTCCCATGGGCTTCGGATTGTTGATCCTGCAAGTCCTGGCAGAGGTCATCAAACGCATCGCATTTCTAAAAGGATTGATCCCCAACCCAGCGGAAAAACAAGAAAGCCAGATCGAAGGTGCGATCGAGCAGAATCTCGACCCCCTGCTGAAGAAGGGGGACCAACCATGAATCACGAGATCATGGCCCCTATCATGTTCGCGTCACTGATCGGCTTTTTGCTGATTGGTTACCCGGTGGCCTTTGCGCTTTCGGCAGTGGGCTTGCTGTTTTCGCTCATCGGTATCGAACTGGGCATCATGCCGGCCTCGCTATTACAGGCGCTACCGCAGCAGGTCTTCGACATCATGAAGAACGATACCCTGCTGGCTATCCCGTTCTTCACCTTCATGGGGCTTATCCTCGAACGATCAGGCATGGCTGAAGAGATGCTGGACACCATAGGCCAGTTATTCGGCAGGATACGCGGTGGCCTTGCCTATGCAGTGATCTTCGTTGGTGCATTGCTGGCCGCCACAACAGGCGTCGTAGCAGCTTCGGTGATTTCGATGGGGTTGATTTCTTTACCCATCATGATGCGTTATGGATATGACCCACGTGTTGCCAGCGGGGTCATTGCCGCCTCCGGCACTTTGGCGCAAATCATTCCACCTTCGTTGGTCCTTATCGTATTAGCCGACCAACTTGGCACCTCGGTCGGTGACATGTACGCGGGTGCTCTGGTACCCGGACTCACGCTAACCGGCCTTTATGCGCTGTACATTCTTGCCATCAGCCTTATCAAGCCAAGCGCAGTCCCAGCCTTGCCTGAAGAAGCCCGCACCCTGCGCGAACCAAACGGTACCAGCGGCACCCCATCGTTGCTTGCCTTGCTCGGCATATCCATCGTGGCAGGCATTGGGTACGACCATTATCACTATGCTGCTTCTGACCATCCGTTTGATGAGCGCCTCATCGTTTCAGGTCTGATAGGCATCGGTGTAGCCTTTGTGGCAGCCGTCATCAACCGAGTGACCAAACTGGGCTTACTGAGCAAAGCCGCCGAGCGCGTCGTCTTCGTCATGGTGCCGCCGTTGGTGCTCATCTTCCTGGTACTGGGCACGATATTTCTTGGTGTGGCGACACCTACCGAGGGTGGCGCAATGGGGGCCGTTGGCGCCATCGTCCTTGCGCTGATCAAACGTAAGCTCAACCTCGACCTGACCCGCCAGGCTATGAATTCGACGCTGAAGCTGACAACCTTCGTGGTTTTCATCCTTATCGGCGCACGGGTATTTCGTATTGCCTTTCTTGGTGTGGACGGTGACGCATGGGTCGAGCACCTATTTGTCAGCCTTCCTGGCGGCGAGGTTGGCTTTCTCGTCGTGGTCAACCTGCTGATTTTTATTCTGGCCTTTTTCCTCGATTTCTTCGAAATCGCTTTCATCCTGGTGCCGCTATTGGCGCCAATTGCCCAAAAGTTGGGAATCGACCTCGTCTGGTTTGGCGTGATGCTGGGGGTGAATATGCAAACCTCCTTCATGCATCCGCCCTTTGGCTTCGCATTGTTCTACTTGCGCAGTGTTGCCCCCAAGAGCATCAAGACGACAGACATCTACTGGGGGGCCGTGCCATTTGTGCTGATACAGATTGTGATGGTGAGCCTCATCATCAGCTTCCCGAAACTGGTAACCCATGCCTTACACGGTCCCGCCGTTGAAAGCACACAAAGCACAGAGGAAATACTGCAAGGGCTGCCACAAGATACCCCAACAGAACAAAGCGAAGGCGATGGTGGCGCCGCACTGATGGAGGAAAGCGGTAACGCTCTGCCAATAGCCCCTCCCACCGACACCAATGAAACCGATCCAGCAGCTGCCTTGCTGGAAGAATCCGGTAAAGCCAACTGACACAAGCCTATCGTGATGGCGTCGTTGTGTGCCATACCAACCCCAGCAAGAAGAAGGAGTAGACAGTGGAAAGACGCAGTTTCCTGAAAACCGCCGGCATCGGCGCAGCCGCCGCAACCGGTATCGCCGCTCCCGCCATTGCTGCGGGTGAACCCAATATTCAATGGCGTATTACGTCGAGCTTCCCCAAAAGCCTTGAAACGATTTACGGTGGAGCAGAGCAACTGGCCAAGCGAGTAGCAGACCTTACCGATGGCAAGTTTCAAATCAAGGTCTCGGCAGCGGGGGAAATCGTCCCTGGTCTGCAAGCACTCGACGCAGTACAGAATGGTACTGTGCAAGCCTGCCACACCTGTGGCTACTACTACGTGGGCAAGAATAAGGCTTTCGGCTTCGACACCGCAATCCCATTCGGGCTTTCTTCACGCCAACAATCCGCCTGGATGTACTTTGGTGGCGGCTTGCAACTGATGCGTGATTTTCTCAAGGACTATAACGTCATCAGTTTCTACGGGGGCAATACAGGCACCCAAATGGGCGGTTGGTTCCGCAATCCCATCAAATCATTGGCAGAAGCGAAGGGGCTGAAGATCCGCATTCCTGGCATTGGCGGGGAAGTATGGTCACGCCTGGGTGCGGTACCCCAAACCATCGCAGGTGGCGACATTTACCCTGCTCTAGAGAAAGGCACGATTGATGCCGCTGAATGGGTAGGCCCATACGATGATGAGAAACTAGGCTTTTATAAAATCGCCAAAAACTACTTTTACCCAGGTTGGTGGGAACCGGGCCCTCAAATCTCTTTTTATGTGAATTTGCAGGAATGGGCAAAATTGCCCAAAAGCTACCAAGCCGCATTTGAAGTCGCCACGGCAGAAGCCGCCATTTCAATGCAAGCCGAATACGATGCCAAGAACCCACAAGCATTGGTTCGTCTATTGCAGAATGGTGTCAAACTGCACAAATATCCGGCCGATATTTTGAAAGCAGCCCAGACGAACGCATTTGCCATTTATGAGGAAGAAGCAGCCAAGAACCCAGCTTTCAAGAAGATCTATGGCGAGTGGAAGAAATTCCGTGGCATAGAGCAAGGTTGGTTCAGCTTGGCTGAATCGAGTCTCGAAAGTTTTATGTACGCAAACCGGGTCAAGTAAATAGATTTAGCGCCTATACGCCCGTCATTCAATGTGAAAACCCGCTTTACGCGGGTTTTTCTTTATTAACCTCGTTAATGCCCAGAGGCAGGTTTAGCAGGAGCCTCTTTAGTGGCTGGCACTACAGGCTTGGTTGCTTCGGGCGATTTTGCAGCCTCCGGGGGTTGCTTGCCTGCATAGCCACCTGGTTTCTCATTCATCGCATCAATAGATTCACGCAGATTCAGGCACTGCACATCCTCTTTACTCTTAACTGCCCCACCCGACAAATCACATTCTTTTCCACCAAACTTCAGCATTGCCCCCTTCACGACTTTCTCAACCTTATCTGCTTTAGCGCCTGCTGCCGCACCACTCAGACTATCGCGAATTTCAGCCAATACCTTATCCATGGTTTCACGTTCTAACTTTGCCCGAGCAAGTTGCTCCTTTAAAAGGTCCATATCCTTCTTACGGGCATCAGACTGTGTCTTCATTTCTTCTATTGTTTTTTCCAATTCAGCTTTTTCGTGAGCCAATTTGGATTCTGCCGATTTAGCATCTCGAGTTTGGGTAATGAGGTTACGTTCCTGATTCTGATTACGCTTGGTTGCGAGCGCGAGGCCCCCCAAAAACCCGCCAACACCAATCGCTATGACCAATATGAGCAGTACTATTACCAGTACTGCGGAGAGGCCACTAGGGACACCACCACGTACCGCCAGTACGATACGTTTCATTAATGGTAACTTGGCCACTTGTTCATTTGACGTTGTCATGACATCCTCTCGGCGTTGGCACGGGAGTCGGCCTAAAACAAGGCTGGCTCAAGCAGTTTTATTAGCGACTTTACGCTGAACGTCAAACAAGCAATAGATGAAAGTGCAAAAGCAAAACCGCATTGCTTTTCGACAATGCGGTTTCGTATGATTCAGTTGGCTCCTCGACCTGGGCTCGAACCAGGGACCTACGGATTAACAGTCCGGCGCTCTACCGACTGAGCTATCGAGGAACTGAAGAAGCCGCTATACTAAAAGGCTGCCCAAAACGTGTCAACATCCGTTTCGTTTTACTAGTAAAGAAGGCCTCATGTCTGCCCTCAAGAAACTGTTGATTATCGTCGTTGTTCTAGCCGCCATACTGGCAGCGGTTCCCATGCTTATTCCTTACGACAGCTTTAAGTCCGATATGGAACAAAGTCTGTCGGGACGATTTGGCACCAAAGTGCAAATCGGCAATATCGCTTTTAGTTACTCACCCAAACCACAGGTGCAACTACAAAGCGTCGCATTTGGCCAAGCGGGCGAAAATACTGTCGAAAAGATTGCCATCCCACTCACCGTCCGCAATGTACTCAGGCTCAATCAATCCTTGTCGGATATTTCCGTCGAGTCCGCATCGATCAAGCACGATTTCGCATTATCGATTCCAGAGCGTCTGAAAATTCCTCCTTCTGAGGACGATCTACGCATTGCCTCACTGAAACTGACAGACCTGAAACTCCAACTGCCCAAAAATACGGTAGGCCCATTATCGGGTTCCTTCAGCTTCAAACCCGATGGAGCATTAAACAGTATCACCCTTACCTCGGAAGATGGGCACGTCAATCTGCAAGTCAAACCTGCAGAAGGGCAGCTAGCGCTTTACCTCGACGCCCGCAACTGGGTCGCTCCGGGAAAATATCCTGTCCGTTTCGACCAGTTAGTATTACGCGGCTTGGCAGACAAAAATGGCTTATTGATCGATGAGATCAGTGCAATGCTTTTCGGCTCCGTCGCAACCGGTCAAGCGCAGCTTGATTGGGTAGATGGCTGGAAGCTGCACGGCACCGTGCAGACCCGCAGTATGCAGGTAGAACCACTTATCGCGCTGGCAAGCCCTATTACCCGTGCTACCGGTCGGATGACAGCCGCGGCAACTTTTGATTTTTTTAGCGACGATTACAGCACTCTACTGGATCAACCCACGATAGAAGTGAAGTTCTCACTCACTGATGGCAGGCTGCATAATCTGGATCTGATCACGCCACTGAAGTCTTCGAATCCATCCGTACTTCAGCGTGGAGGCCAAACCACCTTCGATACTTTGGTAGGCACCTACACGCTGGATAAAGACATCGTCACTTTAAGTAATCTGGCTTTGAATTCCGGTAAATTCACTGCGTCAGGCAAAGTAATCATCGATGACAAAGGCGACTTGCGCGGTAACCTTGCCACTCGGCTCGCCAGCGGCGTAATCGTGATCAATGCACCTTTACGGATTGATGGTACGCTGAAGGCACCTGAACTTCGTTCAAGCGGCGCGTCAAAACCAGGTAGTAACGGCGAGGCCACCACACGCATTTTCTAAGTGCCTGCTCTCAGAGTTTTCCTGGAAAATAGAGTCAACTGCTTATCGTTGATCTCGGCATAAGAAGAATAGTCGCACCACTTCGCCGGCCAAAGTGCCGGCGTTGTTATTTTCGTCTCGAAGGATGCTAATCATGGCTTGGCAAGATTTTCTCAGCACACAGGGCGCACAATTTGATGCCCACAACGCGGCTGCCTTCAATAACAGTAGAGGACTGGCGGCACTGCAGAACAGTGCTGCATTGGTGCCTCTCACCCACTTTGGCCTTATCCGCTTCAGCGGGGAAGAAACCATCGCTTTCCTACACGGGCAGCTATCAAGTGACGTGAAGAAGCTCACCACCAATACATGCCAGTACAGCAGCTACTCCACTCCCAAAGGCCGCATGCTGGCAAGCTTACTGATACTGCCGGAAGCGGAAGATCGCTTACTGATGCTGCCACGTGATCTGGCTCCCACTATCCAGAAACGTTTATCCATGTTCGTAATGCGGAGCAAGACAAAAGCCAGCAATGCAAGTGATGAACGCATCCTGCTAGGACTAGCCGGGCCGGAAGCCGCAAGATTAGTGCAACAGGTGCTAACCACCGAACTCCCTGGTGAGTCCATGCAAGTGAGTTCAATTAACGATGGTTGGCTCATACGACTTGGTGCTGACCGCTTCCTCTTGAACGTACTGCCAGGTTCCGCCGAAACTATCTGGCAGAAACTGTGCACAGCCGGTGCCACTCCAGCAGGAGCAGATTGCTGGACACTCTCCGACATCCGTGCCGGCATTCCTTGGATCCAGAGCACAACACAAGAAGCATTCGTGCCGCAGATGGCCAATATGGAGTTGATTGGCGCTGTCAGTTTCAAAAAAGGATGCTATCCCGGCCAGGAAATCGTGGCGCGTACCCAATACTTGGGCAAACTCAAACGACGTACCTTCCGGGTAGTAGCAGATACCGCCATGCAGGTTGGCGATGCCATCTACAGCCCGGAAATGAATGGTCAAGCTTCCGGGCAGATCGCCTTGGCTGCCCCACTGGGAGATGGAAGCTGGGAAGCATTGGCTGTTGTGCAACTAAGCAGCCTGGAGCATGGCATACACCTGAATAACCAGGAGGGCCCGCGCCTTAGCGTGCTGGAACTCCCTTATGCTGTGCATGAATAAGCAGCTGCATCAACAAAAACAAAGCCCGCCAATATGGCGGGCTTTGTTTTTGTTGGAACAAGGGACCACTTACCAAATTGAAACACTTACAGGCCAAATGTCTCGCGAATACTGGTTTCAATCCCCGCAGCATCCAGACCACACTCAGCCAGTTGCTTCGCCGGATCGCCATGGTCAACATACCGGTCTGGTAACCCAAGCTGCAACACACGCTTAGCCACACCACCTGCATTCAAGGCTTCCAATACGGCGGAGCCCGCTCCACCCATAATCGCGTTTTCTTCCACGGTTACCAGGAAGTCATGTTGCGCTGCCAAGGTTTGCACAAGGTCAATATCCAGCGGTTTTACCCAACGCATATTCGCTACCGTAGCACCCAGTGCCTCTCCGGCTGCTAGAGCAGGTGTAAGCATGCTACCAAACGCCAGAATAGCAATACGGTTACCCTTACGTCGTACCTCCCCCTTACCAATGGGTAAAGCCGTAAATTTCTTTGCTACCGCTTTACCGGGCCCCGTACCGCGAGGGTAACGTACCGCGGAAGGTTGGTTCAGCTGGAATGCTGTGTAAAGCATCTGGCGGCACTCGTTCTCATCGGCCGGGCACAACACCGCCATTTTCGGGATGCAACGCAGAAAACTGATATCAAAACTACCGGCATGCGTGGGGCCATCTGCCCCAACAAGACCCGCACGATCAATCGCGAACACGATTGGCAGGTTTTGCAACGCCACATCATGAATCAACTGGTCATATGCCCGTTGCAGGAAGGTCGAGTAAATCGCCACAACCGGCTTCAAGCCTTCACAAGCCAAACCCGCCGCATAGGTAACAGCATGCTGTTCGGCAATACCGACATCGTAGTAACGGTCGGGGAAACGCTTTTCGAACTCCACTAGGCCCGACCCCTCACGCATAGCCGGCGTAATCCCAACCAGACGTGTGTCCAACTCAGCCATATCGCACAACCAATCACCGAAAATCTGCGTATAGGTTGGCTTGTTCGCGGCTTTCGGCGCCATACCATCTGCTGGCGTAAACGGTGTCACGGCGTGGTACTTAACCGGGTCCCCTTCCGCCAGCTTGTAACCCTGGCCCTTCTTGGTCACCACATGTAAGAACTGTGGGCCACTCAGGCTCTTCAAATTCTGCAGCGTAGGCACCAATGTATCGAGATCATGCCCATCGATTGGGCCTACATAATGAAAGCCAAACTCTTCGAATAGCGTCGAGGGCGTGAAGAACCCTTTCATATGCTCTTCGCCACGACGAACCAACTCGTGCAGGGGCGGCACGTTTTCCAGCACCTTGGCGCCAGTAGAACGGAACCCCTGGTAAAAGCGCCCCGAAATCAGTTTGGCGAGATAGGCATTGAAAGCCCCGACATTGGGCGAAATCGACATTTCGTTGTCGTTCAGTACAACCAGGAGGTCAGTATCTTTGTCACCCGCATTGAACAGCGCCTCAAATGCCTGCCCTGCCGTCATCGCACCATCACCAATCACCGCTATGCACTTACGGCGTTGCCCCAGGATCTTGCTCGCCTCAGCCATACCGGCAGCCGCACCAATACTGGTAGAACTGTGCCCGACACCAAACGTGTCATAAGGGCTCTCTTCACGCTTGGGAAACCCTGCCAGACCACCATACTTACGCATGGAGGACATACGCTCCCGCCGCCCGGTCAAGACCTTATGTGGATAGCTTTGGTGGCCCACGTCCCATACCAGCCGGTCATCCGGCGTATTGAAAACGAAGTGCAGCGCGATCGTGAGCTCTATCGCACCGAGATTCGAAGCAAAATGCCCCCCACTCTGACTAACCGACTCCAACAGAAAAGCGCGTAGCTCTTCAGCCAAGGGCTTAAGCTCATTTTCATCCAACCGACGAAGATCGGCAGGCAGATTAATGGTATCGAGAAGCGGATAAGGCATAGCAATCTAATCAGTATGGGTACACGCAAAAAAGCGCATGCATTGTATGGCAAAAGTCATCCAGCAAGGCGCTAGCGCCCCCTGTGAAAACTATCTATTAAAAGGCGCGATGAACAATGAAATGGGCCAACTGGCGTAAGCGCTCTGCACGGCCACCAAATACATTCAGGCAATCTAGCGCTTCCGTTTCCAACTCTTCGGCACGTAGCTTGGCTTGTTTCAAACCCAGCAATGAAACATAGGTGGGTTTATCGTGGGCAGCATCTTTTCCGGCGGTCTTACCCAAAGTAGCACTGTCTGCTTCCACATCGAGAATATCGTCGACCACTTGGAACGCGAGCCCCATCAGCTTGGCAAAACGGTCAAGCTTATCGCGCTCCGCAGTCACCAACGTGTCACCACAGTAGCTACCTAATAGCACTGCGGCACGAATCAATGCTCCTGTTTTCAGGATGTGCATATTTTCTAGCTCAGCCAAGCTCAAAGGCTGGCCGATGGAAGCAAGATCAATGGCCTGCCCCCCTGCCATCCCAGCCGCCCCGGAGGCTGTGGCCAGAATCTTCACCATCTTCAGCTGATCAGCAGGTTCATTACACAAGCTATGGCTCGTAATCGACTCAAACGCCGCCGTTTGCAGCGCATCCCCAGCCAATAATGCGGTTGCCTCGTCGAACTCCACATGCACGGTGGGCTTACCGCGACGAAGCACGTCGTCGTCCATGCAAGGCATATCATCATGCACCAGCGAATAAGCATGGATCAGCTCCACCGCACTCGCTGCATATTGCAGTCGTTCCACTGTCGCACTCACCACTTGACCTGCCGCAAAGCAAAGCAGTGGGCGCACTCGCTTGCCACCACCAAGTACCGCGTAGCGCATGGCTTCGTGCAAACGCTGCGGTAACTGGCTGGCAGAAGGCAATAAACCGCTCAACGTAACTTCCATCTGTTGCTGTATGGCAAAAGACCAGGTTTGGAAATCTTGTGACTTGTTCATGCATCCCCCTCTGGCTCAAAAGACTTCAGGACATCCCCATCCAATACCTTGATCTGTTGCTCAGCACTAGCCAACTGCTCCTGGCAATAACGGATCAATTCACCACCACGTTTATAGGCGGTCAGGGAGGCATCCAGCGGCAACTGGCCGGCTTCCATTTCAGTAATCAGCGCTTCGAGTTCACTCATTGCAGACTCAAAGCTCGCGGGTTTAGTGGATTTAGCCATTGGCACTAACAGAAAATGAGATCAATCAATCGCGTGATTTTACCCTGCCAGCGACAAGGTCACTCCTTTAAATGGCATAAAAAAAGCGCGCCGGAGTCATCCAACGCGCTCTAAATACCCAAGCGTAGGCAAACCTACCGGGCAAGCCCAGTGGCCTCGCTGCATTACCGTAGTGGGTAACACAACGACTACAAGTGGGAATGTAACACAGGTTTTTTGCTTTCAAACAATCGTTTGATAGGTTGTTGCGCAGCTACAAAATCTTTCCAGATTCCCTACTAAGCAGTCCCCATCCCCACCGAGATATCAAACTGACACCTACGCTGTACCCACCAGACTATTAGCGATCTGCCTCGCTACGCTGTGTTCCACTACGACTCGACCGTTCGCTTTTACGATCATCACGATCGCCGGACCGGTTATCGTCCCCATCTTTGTCGTCATCCTCACCATTGCTGTCATCACGGCTAGGCGTCCGTCTACTTTGCCGATCTTCATCGCGATCATTATCGTCGTCTCGATCCTTGCTACTGCGCCCCCCATGGCTGCTTTCGCCACCTTTACGGCCGATTTCGGCCATGTGTTCACGATCTTCACTGACTGCCTCTCCACCCTTCCGTCCAGCCTCACGTGCTTCCGCAGAGGTAAATTCATGGGCAGTCCCACGTGCATGCGCAGCCTGCCCACCCTTACTTGCAATCTCTCGCTGCTTGTCCTCATCCATTGAGGCAAAACCGCGCTTACTCGTGTCGTTGCGATCACGGTTGTTATCGCTTTGCTTGTTCATAGCCATCATTCAATCCTTCTCAGTCCCATATCGTCACCGGTCACGCAGATCCAAATGGGCAACTGAAGGCAAATGCCCTGGCGCAACAGACTTGAAACTCCCTCAGCACCTAACTACACCGCAACTCTCATTCCTGTGCCTGTTGCCAGTACTTGGTCTTGATGACCCCGGTATCCCTCTCGGAATAACGTCACCGGGCTTGCTAATGCTCTGTACTGATGGGAACAGCGTCTGATGACACCCAATAGCCCTACCGGAGTGGGGCATCCTCACGGCAATAACTTACATAGCGTGTAGGTAATTCTTCCAAGACGCTTAACCAGCAATCTGTTTGTGCCCTTTATAGCCATGACAGCAAGAACTACTGCATTTGACCCATCTGCCGGGGGTGTCCAGGGGAGAATTTCACCGTACGGCTTACTACACTGAACACCTCTACCCTTCGGTTTTGCCTACCGATATGAATTCACCGCTGCAGCAACTCGCTATCCAGCGCCAAGTTGGTAAAAAGCCAGCTCCGAAGCGCAAGTGGATATGGCCATTGCTGGCAGCCGTATTGCTAGGGTGTGGCATAGCCTGGATGCAGGCTACTAAACCCAAACCGATTCAGACCGCAAAAGTCACCCTCGCGTGGCCATCGGCAGCGCTTTCCAGTCTCACCGCTACGGGTTATGTCGTTGCCCAGAAGAAAGCAGCCATCGCATCAAAAGCCACTGGCCGACTGGAATGGCTTGGAGTACGTGAAGGCAGCCCTGTCGTAGCAGGCCAACTGATTGCCCGGCTGGAAAATGCAGAACAGGAAGCACAGGTTGCCCAAGCCATCGCGAATATGGAAGCCGCCAAGGCAAGGCTGAAACAAAGCGAAGCTGATGCACTGGAAGCGGAACGGGCTCTTCGTCGTAGTAACGAACTACTAGCGCAAGGATTTATCTCCAGCGCGACCCATGACAACGCTGTCTCACGCGCCAAGCAGGCCCAGGCGAGTGTAGGTGCGCAGTCCGCCGTCATTCGCCAGACAGAAGCGGCACTGAAGCAGGCGCGGGTAGCGCTGGACAGCACCTTGATACGTGCACCATTTGCCGGTGTAGTCCTTACAAAAAATGCCAATGTGGGCGACGTGATCTCCCCATTTAATGCGAGTGCCGACTCCAAAGGCGCCGTTGTCACCATGGCAGATATGGATACGCTTGAAGTAGAGGCAGATGTATCGGAAGCCAGCCTGTTCAAAGCCAAGCAAGGCCAGCCATGCGAAATCCAACTCGATGCCCTTCCTGATCTACGCCTATTGGGCCGGGTCAACAGCATTGTCCCCTCGGTAGACCGAGCCAAGGCTACCGTCACCTTCAAGGTTGGATTTGTGGAGCATGATGTACGTGTCCTACCTGAAATGAGCGCCAAAGTGAGCTTCCTTAGCCGCCAGCTAGCCCAGCCGGAACGTAGCCCCCGTCTTGCCATCAACCCTCGCACTGTTCAGAACGGGGCCGTTTTTGTGGTACGCGATGGCACAGCACATAGGGTCGATGTAAAGCTGGGCGATAAATTGGGCGATCTGGTCGAAGTAAGGCAGGGACTCAAGCTGGATGAAGTTCTGGTTTTGGAACCCACTGGACTGAAAGACGGCGCCAAGGTGCAGGAGACCAAAGCGTGAGCCAACCCGCAGTCAGCCTACGCCACGTCAGCAAACATTATCAGCGAGGTGGGCAGATCATCGATGTACTCAGCGACATCGACTTCGATATCGCCTACGGTGACTTCCTGGCGCTGATGGGGCCATCTGGCTCAGGCAAATCCACATTGCTGAATCTGATTGCCGGCATCGACCAACCCAGCGGGGGGCAGATCATTATCGATGAGGTCGATATCGCCACCTTGCCTGAAGCTGAGCTGGCGGATTGGCGGGCCAGCCATGTGGGCTTCATCTTCCAGTTCTATAACCTGATGCCCGTCCTGAACGCGCAGGAAAATGTCGAGCTGCCTTTGATGCTGACCAATCTCAATGCCCGTCAGCGAAAAGAACACGCCAGTCTGGCATTGGAAATGGTCGGGCTGTCCGACCGTAGCAACCATTACCCGAATGAGCTATCCGGTGGGCAGCAGCAGCGTGTCGCCATCGCCCGTGCCCTGGTCAGCGACCCAAGCCTGATTGTGGCGGATGAACCCACAGGCGATCTGGACCGCAAAGCTGCTGGCGAGATTCTCGACCTGCTAGCTCAGTTGAATACCGAGCTTGGCAAGACCATCATCATGGTCACCCACGATGGCAAAGCAGCCGAACGCGCACATGCAATCCGCCATCTAGAGAAAGGCGAGCTATCCGCTTTGGAGATACTGCATCCTGTAAAGGTGTGACCATCGACATGCCTGCCTGTTTCTGCCCAAACCGAACCACGGGTGTGAAGCCATGATCCTCTTTATGCTGCGCATGGCCCTGAAAAATGCACTACGCCATCGCCTGCGTGCATTGCTCACCTTGGCGGGTATCGCACTCGCCATCCTTTCCTTCGGTTTACTCACCACCATCGTATCCGCTTGGTATGCCGGTGCGGACGCAGCTTCGGACAAACGCTTGATCACACGTAGTGCTATCTCACTGGTGTTTCCCCTACCCATCAACTACGCAGAAAAAATACGCGCCGTCGAAGGTGTAACGTCCGTTTCATGGGCCAACTGGTTTGGCGGTGTCTACATTGAGGAAAAGAACTTCTTCCCACAGTTCGCCATCGATCCCGCCAGCTACCTCAGCCTTTACCCCGAATTTCGTCTTGGCGATGCCGAACTAAAGGCCTTTGTACGGGATAGACAAGGCTGCGTCGTAGGCCGCAAGCTGGCCAACCGATTTGGCTGGAAAGTCGGCGATAGCGTCCCATTACGCGGCACGATCTACCAAGGTAACTGGCGATTCATCGTCCGAGGCATCTACACCGGCCGGGATACCGGGACCGACGAAAATCAATTCTTCTTTCACTGGGACGCGCTGAATGAATGGGTGACCAAACGTTATCCACGTCGCGGCAATAGCGCCGGGGTATTCGTCATCGGCATACGTGACGGTGGTGAGGCCGCATTGATCAGCGAAAGAGTCGACAATCTCTTTCACAACTCCTTGGCGGAAACGCTGACCGAAACTGAAAAAGCGTTCCAGCTCAGCTTTGTTGCCATGACGGAAAGTATCGTGTTGGCAATCCAATTGGTCAGCTATGTGGTGATCCTTATCATCATGGCGGTAATGGCCAACACGATGGCTATGTCGGCACGCGAACGTACTGCGGAATATGCCACGCTGAAAGCACTGGGTTTTGGCCCCGCTGTTGTCGGGTGGCTGATTTTGGTGGAATCACTGCTGCTATGCGCCATCGGGGCAGGTATAGGCATCGCGTTGACCTGGCCGGCGGTACGCGCAGTAGGCCGAACGCTCGACAATATCCTCCCGGTTTTCAATATCGCGAGCGGAACCATCTGGCTGCAAGCTGCTGCAGCCCTTGTTGTTGCGCTGACTGCGGCAACGATTCCAGCATCCCAGGCAATGAAGGTACGCATTGTCGATGGCTTGCGGGCGGTAGCCTGATATGCATCTAGGCCATATTCCGCTGCATTATGTCTGGCGCAACCTGTTCACCCGCAAGCTAACCACCACTTTGACTGCCAGCGGCATGGCCTTGGTGGTCTTCGTATTCGCTACCGTCCTGATGTTAGAGGCCGGCTTAAAACAAACCCTCACTGCCACGGGTTTGGTTGAAAACGTAGTGGCTATTCGCAACGGGTCTCAGACCGAGGTGCAGAGTGGCTTAACGCGCCAGGAGGCAGCGATTATCGAAAGCAGCGCCCCTATTGCACTGAACAACATCGGCCAGGCGTTGACCAGCCGGGAGGCTGTGGTGCTGATTTCGTTGCAGAAGAAGGGCAGTACCTGCAACAGGGCCAAGCACAGCACACCTTCCTGTACTGCAAAACCTGCGAATGTGATCGTACGCGGCATGGGTATGCAAGGCATGGCACTACGCCCTCAGGCCAGACTGGCGCAAGGGAGGCAATTCCTTCCTGGTACTGCCGAAATCATGGTTGGGCGTGCCATTGCCGATGGTTTTGACGGCGTCCAACTGGGCGCCAGCCTGCACTTTGCCCGGCGTGACTGGACAGTTGTAGGTATCTTCGATGCTGGTAAGACCGGATTCAATTCCGAAATCTGGGGCGATGCTGAACAGATGATGCAGACTTTTCGCCGCCTCAACTATTCCGCTCTGGTGTTCCAGTTAAACAGTGCCGATATTTTCGCCTCGACCCAGAAAAAGCTGGAGAGTGATCAACGCCTGACGGCTGAATACAAGCGGGAAACACAATTCTATGCAGACCAATCCAAAGTAATGGCGAGCTTTATTTCCATACTGGGCAACGTGTTGTCAGCCATCTTCTCGGTTGGGGCCATTATTGGTGCAATGATTACCATGTATGCAGCGGTCGCGAATCGTACGGGGGAGATAGGTACCTTACGTGCACTGGGTTATCGGCGTCATAGCGTCATGTTGGCCTTCTTATTGGAATCCCTGCTTCTTTCTCTGTTAGGTGGGGTAGTGGGGGTGATTTTGGCCTCATTCATGCAATTCTTCGCTGTATCGACCATGAACTGGCAAACCTTTGCTGAACTGGCATTCAGCTTCACACTTACCCCTGCCATTGTGCTGAAGTCGTTGTTGTTCGCGCTGCTGATGGGGGTGCTTGGTGGTTTCCTGCCCGCATTACGTGCTGCACGGTTGCAGATTGTCGATGCCTTACGCGCGGCCTGAACTACCCTGCCAAAGGATGGCCGATTTGAACGGTTTGATCCCTAATCAATCCAACCTTTCAAATAACCCGGAAACAACACGTTCCCATGCCTCGTAAACTGCTACGTCGCTTACTACCAACCAAAGAGACGCTGGATAACAACAGCTTTCTTCGCCGTTGCGCGCCTTTTCTTACCCACCACAACCTTTGGCATCTGAACCGTCATTCGGTGGCGGGTGGGTTGGCCATAGGGTTGGCATGCAGCATGATACCCGGACCATTGCAAATGCTGGGCGCTACGCTGTTTGCCGTCTTGTTCCGGGTGAATCTGCCCGTTGCTATTTTTGGCACGTTCTTCAGCAACCCCTTCACCATCGTTCCGCTTTATCTGCTGGCATTCGGGCTGGGGCGATTGGTCACTGGAGCCAACGGCCACCCCGTTCAGATAGCCGACACACCCGTAACAGACTGGGGCAATCTGCTGGGTACTGCGCAAGCTTGGCTGGATTGGATGTTGGCCCTGGGTGCCCCGTTGGCCATTGGTATTGTTGTACTTGCCTTACTTTTGGCACTCGCAGGCTATGGTTTGGTACAAATGGGTTGGCGTCTGTATGTGTTACACGCCTTGCGAAGTCGAAGGCAACGCCATGCAGCCTTATAGCTTATTCGTTGTTTTGCCGAAGCAAAAAACAACGGGTCGTACCTCCAGACCTAAAAAAACCGGATCATCAGATCCGGTTTTTTGTTTAAGCATTTGTTCCCACGTTCTGTAGCAACACCGTCTGCGCAGGCATCGGCGCAGGGAACCCTGCCTCAGCCAATCCTTCCCGTATTAATCTCTGGGTATCAAAATAAACTTGCCAGTAGTGATTGTTATGGCAATAAGGTCTTACTGCCAATACCGGTCCAAGCGCAGTGAATTCCAGAATATCCACCTCCGGCTCTGGACTTTTTACCACATTAGGAATAGCAGCCAACTTGGTCTTCAACAGACTGATTGCAGCACGATGGTCAGCGCTCCCCGCCAACTGCGCTTTAAGGTCTACCCGGCGATAGGGGTTCGCAGTGAAGTTCTGGATCGTATCGCCAAAAATCTTGTTATTCCCCACCATGGTCAAAACATTGTCGGGGGTATTGACTGTAGTAGCGAACAGGCCTATTTCCTTCACAGTACCGGTGGTACCGCCCACTGTCACAAAGTCGTCGACCTTGAAAGGGCGCAATACAATCAGGAAAGCGCCTGCAGCAAAATTTGCCAGCAAGCCAGACCACGCCATACCGATCGCAACGCCAGCAGCCGCAATCAGGGCTGCGAATGTCGTTGTCTGGACGCCGAAGTAACCTAGGATGCCGATCACCAGCAGGATATTCAACGTAACCGTCAAAACCCCGCCGATATAGCGCATCACGGTCGGGTCGACTTTCTGCCGTGCCAACGAACCACTGACTGCACGTCCGGCAACACCAATCAACCAGCGGCCTATCACCCAAAACGCAACCGCCGCTAAAAGCTTTACACCAACGGTCGTAGCGTAAGCCAGCAAGATGTCTTGCCACTTCGAAAAATCTAACTCCTCCATCACTTCTTCTCCTCAGCCAGGTTAAATCCATACCCCTATTGGATGCACAACCAGCTTAGAAGCTACCCATAAAGAATTCCGGAAAAGATGGCCTCAGTTGAGCGGTCGCAAAGCCGAACAGGCAGCTTTTAGTACTTCGGTATTGAGCATTTCCATCTTTGGCGACTGCACACGCCAGTGATGCCAATACAAAGCTACATCGGTAGGCTTGTTTGGTGCCAGATCAATCAACGTGCCGCGTGTCACCTCATCGCCATACTGAAGTTCCGGCACCATGCCGTAACCCAAACCGAGCCTTACTGCCTGATAGAAAGATTCACTTGAAGGGATGTAATGACATGGATAACTGGCAGGCGGCAGCCCTAACTCACGTTGTAAGAAATCCGCCTGAACCGTATCTTTCCGGTTGAACACCAGAACGGGTGCGTAGCGTGCTGTATCGCGGTAGAAACCAGCAGAAAACCAACGAGCTACAAATACAGGGGAAGCCAGTAAACGATAGCGCATTACCCCCAAGGGCTCCGCTTCACAACCGCGCATCGCCGTCGCCTCTGTAGAAACACTGGCCAACGCTTGGCCAGCCTCCAGCAGAGCGTAGGTATGGTCCTGGTCATCTACGGCAATATCGAGCAGAAGTTGTTCTTTAACGAGGAAATTGCTTAAGGCCGGCAGCAACCACGTCGCCAAAGAATCATTGTTCACCGCAATCGGGATACTCAGAGGCTGGCTTTCTGAGTCCGCCATCTCCGCCATAAACTCTTCTTCCAACAAACGAGTACGGCGTAAATACTGCGCCAAGCGCTGACCGGCCGCAGTTGCCCGGCAGGGACGCGCTCTCACTAATAGTGGCGTTCCCATTCCTTCTTCCAACGCTCGCAAACGCTGAGAAACTGCAGAGGGCGTCAAATGCAATAAGAGTGCAGCCTGCTCGAAACTCCCTGTTTCCAATACAGCCAACAAAGCCTCACCTTTTCTAACGTCCAGCAACATATAGCGTCCCATTTAATTAGTAAAATTAAGCATTACGCAAAAATACTAAACTTCCTTCAGCTTTAGACTAAGCCAGCAGACAATCAATCCATTACTAATAAGGATGTCTGCAAATGTTTATCTCCAGTGCTTATCTAAAAGGCTTAGGTGTCAGCGCCGGCCTGATCATGGCTATCGGTGCACAGAACGCGCATGTTCTACGCATGGGCTTGAAGCGTCAGCATGTCATGCTGACAGTAGCTGCCTGTGTTTTGATTGATGCATGTCTGATAAGTCTGGGCGTTGCAGGCATGGGGGCTGTCGTGCAGAGCTCCCCTAAGCTGATGATTATCGCCCGTTGGGGTGGCGCAGCCTTCCTGTTGTGGTACGGGATAAGGAGTTGGCGTGCAGCATTTTCCAGTAATACGCTGGAAATCGAGAGTCAAAACCAAATGCTGACTACACACCAAGCACTGCTAACGGTACTGGCCTTATCGCTGCTCAACCCACATGTTTATCTAGATACCGTTGTATTGATCGGTTCAATTGGGGGCCAGCTGCCTGCATTCGAACGAATTGAATTCGTCATGGGCGCTATCAGTGCTTCGCTGCTATGGTTTTGCGCCTTGGGTTTCGGTGCGCACCTGCTTTCCCCATGGTTCGCCCGCCCAATAGCATGGCGTGGCATCGACGCATTGACCGGTACCACAATGATTGGTCTCGCAGGGTTGGTAGCGCTCAGCTAATAGACCGTTCAAAGACGGTCACAGAGCCCTGGTACTTGGCCACATGAAACTGCGAGCTCTTTAGTACGAAGAACAGCTCAGCTTTGAGTCTTCCAACATCACATATGCACAGTCACGTAGTAGATCGTGAACAGGCCCTGAAAGCCTTTCACAAACTAAGGAATGTTATGAATCAAGCCATTCGTCCACTTACTATCCTACTGGCTAATATGGAGCCTGAATTACAACCTGGACGCTATGCATTTGTTTGCCTAGGGTCTGTTGACGTTTCACATAGGTAGCCATAGAAACCCACAGGCCATGGCAACCATGCTTTCATAGTTCC
Source organism: Chitinimonas violaceus (assembly GCF_052601015.1). NCBI lineage: Bacteria > Pseudomonadati > Pseudomonadota > Betaproteobacteria > Neisseriales > Chitinibacteraceae > Chitinimonas > Chitinimonas violaceus. The sequence goes on from NZ_JBQXDJ010000061.1 coordinate 21,984, forward strand.
GTTTCAGTTTGTCGAACCGGAACGCCACTGCACGGTAATGCTTCAGCCTCGCA
>NZ_JBQXDJ010000062.1:0-21771 GCF_052601015.1 Chitinimonas violaceus
TGCCGAACTGAGCTAGGAGCTCGGCGGGAATTGCCGGCAATTCCACCGGCTTGGCTTTCGGTTTGCGAGGCATACATTCTCCTTGGGAGCATGATATGCCTTGAACACGAAATTACTGACAGACCCGTGGTTGGAGAAGTGCCGTCGATTGTGGAAGAACTGTGAACGCAAGCTCGACACCAGCTTGCAATTCATTCAGTTTGCCTTTCTGACTCTTCTTCTGCGGAGACTTTGAACAGGTTCTTAGAACCTGTTCAAAGTCTGCCCCGCGTCAGCAATACGGCGTTGCAAACACCCTCGGCATGCTCATTGACCACTTGTAAACTCCACTTCCTCGGCCGACTTCGCTTTGTCTTGCTGTAACTCTCGAGACTTTGAATGAATTCCAGTTCCTATACAGACGCATCCTCCGTTACCACCACAAACAACGCTGACGTAGATCTACCACTGTCATAACACGGTATGCCGTAACCCAATAGATTTTATGGCAAGCTGAATTTGTGACCTTATGCAGGTCAAATCAATGACCGCAGATAGCCATACAGCCTGTTTATCCACACTCCCTAATTCATTAGCATTACTTGCAACGTATTGGGGTCGTTCCCAATCCAGCGAGTGAATAAATGTCCAATTACGACGAGCATTACACAGCAGAGCCCGCACTGTTCGGTGAGCCCTATCCAGAATTTGAAGCCTTGGTCGATTCGCTCGGTGTCTCTGGTACTGCGCTTGATCTTGGTTGCGGACAAGGTCGGGACGCCTTGATGTTGGCTCGGTACGGTCTGTCTGTTACCTCAGTGGATGCCTCAGCCGTTGGTATCAAGCAGTTGATGGAACGGGCGACATTGCTTGGTGTTTCGACCAAGGGCGTAGTGGATGATTTTTATACTTTCCCGTTGGACAGAAACTACGACCTGGTCGTCCTGGATTCCATCCTGCATTTTGCAGAAGACAAGGAAAAGGAACTTGAGCTGCTTACCCGCATCAGCTCCCATGTGAATAGCAACGGGTTTGTTTTCATCTTCATTCATAAGTCGAAGCAAAAAGAACGCGCATTGCACACTGCCTTCTCAACCACCTTCACCGGCTGGCATCTCGTGAAAGATGGCTATATCGATTATGTTTACGAAGAAAAGGCTTCCGGGTTCCGTTCAGAATTTCAGTTCTATATGTTTATAATCCAGCGCCGCAGCTAGTGACGCGAGCCCTGCCGACACACAGCAGATTTTGAACAGGTTCTGCAAGACACCGCCCACCAATGCCACTTGCCATAGCCGATACCCGTCACCTGCACTTATTGCTAGCCGACGCGGCTTCTGGCACACCACGGCAATTGTGGCATCTCGAAATCGCAGCACAGTTCCCTCCTGGTCCACCGAGTACGCTTGGCAAGGTATTAGGATGGTTGGTAGCAGCGTGCGGTACCAATTACTCCATACTTCTCTTGCATTGGTTACAGCTAGCTGGATTGGCGCCTTATCGCCAAGACTATCGCTCCCCGTATGCACACCATGCCAAGCAAGCCGCTCAGTTGACGCTGTATCTGCTCACTACCTTACAAGGCTTGAATACCCTGAATGCCAGCCGCGAGTTGTGCCTGATCCTGCTGGGGCTTATGGGTGGTGTATGGGCAGTTTGGCGAGAAAGCAGCGTAGCCAATCAGCATGCCACTGCGCTACGAAACGCCCACACAGCCACTGCCGCGGAGCTGACACCCAGCGAATCTGCCCTAGGCTTGGCTGGTCTTCTGGTCGCTGCAGGACGTGACTACATTGACGCACAACAGGAAGCGCATACCTTGGCAACAGCACCCAATACGGTCACATCCAAACAATTGGCCGAGCTTGGTATGCAGGCACCTGTAACTGCCTTTGCGCACCAGCAAGGCTTGCTCTGTGGGTTGTGCTATTTGGCTGGCGTGCTGGCCGTGGGGTGGTCATGCTGGTTAACGGCAGCGCACTGGCAACTGCTTGTCGCCCTGTTTGGCATGCTGCTCGTACATTTTGTGGCAGACGGGCATCAACGCCACTGGTGGCGAGCTACCTTACGGCCAATTGCAATAAGCCTGGCTTGCTTTGCTGCGGGGTGGGGGCTGTCCCGGCTGTACTGACTCTATGTACCTTAGAACCTGCCTAAAGTCTGCTGTGCGTCAGCGATACGACGTTGAAAACAGCCTCAGAATGCTCATTTACCAATCGTAAACTCCGCTTCCTCGGCTGTTTCCGCCTTGTCTCACTCTAGCTCGCGAGACTTTAGACAGGTTCTTAAAAACAAGCGTAAGTGCATGAAAACCCAGCTATCAATTCCTACTTAACAATTTGATAATTATTCGCATTCTGTTTAGCATTCCATCCAATTCTAAGCATGCCACGGAACATTCCATGACCGCCTTTCGCCTGACTTTAATCGCTGCACTTCTGACCGGCAGCTTGGTTTCCCAAGCCGATACCACGCCGCAAGCCGTGGCCGAACATTACGCCACAGTGGTCCACGCTAGTTATAGCGATGCACTGGGCGCCGCCCGCACTATGCAAACAGCGATTGATGCCTTCATTGCCAACCCAAGCGACGAAACCCTCTCCAAAGCACGTGAAAGCTGGCTGGCTGCACGCGAATGGTATGGTCAGACCGAAGTCTTCCGTTTTTACAGCGGCCCCATCGACAATGAAGAAGGTCCCGAAGGCCGCATCAACGCATGGCCCATGGATGAAGCCTATGTCGACTATGTCAAAGGTAAGACCCGTGCCGGCATCGTCAACAATCCTAAAGCCAAATTGAACCGCGAGGTATTGGTAAGCCTGAACGAAAAAGGCGGGGAAGAGAACGTTAGTACCGGCTGGCATGCAATTGAATTCCTGCTGTGGGGCCAAGACTTAAGCAAAACCGGCCCAGGTGCCCGCCCAGCTGCCGACTTTATTGATGGCAAAGGTCAGAATGCTGACCGCCGCCGTACTTACCTCAAGATCGTTACTGATCTGCTTGTCGATGATCTGAACAATCTCTCGCAAGCCTGGGCTCCCAATGCCAAGAACTACCGCGCAGACTTTGTGGCTGACAAGGATGCCATGCAGAAGATACTGACCGGTATCGGCGTACTGTCGCGAGGTGAGTTGGCGGGCGAACGTATGGAAGTGGCGCTTGCCTCCAAGTCGCAGGAGGATGAACACAGCTGCTTCTCGGACAATACCCACCGTGATATCGTCAGCAACGCCAAAGGTATTCAGAATGTGTGGGAAGGCAGCTATACCCGGGCTGACGGCAGCGTATTGAAGGGTGCGTCCCTGCGTGAGCTCATTGCCGGCAAAGATGCCAAGCTGGCGGAAAAGACCAGCGCCGATATCGCCAATTCAGTCAAATTGGCAGAGGAAATACAATCGCCGTTTGATCAGGAAATCGTCGGTAAAGACAGCGCACCGGGCCGTAAACGTGTCCGAGCAGTTATCGACTCGCTGAAAAAGCAGGCTACTGATCTGGTCAATACCGCCAAGGTGCTGGGTATCAAGAACTTGAATACCAAAGTTTAATTGCCCGCTTCCGATCTTACTGCGCAGCAGTGATCAGGGCTTAGTGCTGCTCTGCGCCTTGCTGACGGCTGCTCGTTACAGATCGTGAACAGGTCCTAAGAATTTGCTCAAAGTCCCGCTGCAAGATTGTAAACACGCTACAAAAACAATAAGCCGGATTTAACTGAGATGTGTGTCGCCCCGGGGCATGGCTACAACAGCCATGCCCTGTTTTGTTTTTTTGGTTTTGAATAAACGTATGAAAATATTGCTTCCCTTATTAGTTGTAACCGCCGCAACAGCAGCCGGTGTTGCCTTGGTTCCCGCTTACGACGCCTCCGAAAAACTACCCGGAGGGCAAACCACAATCATGGACCATGGCCGGAACGCCTTTTCGCTGCCCCTGGCCAACCTGACCGATCAACAACGTACCGACTTTGTAGTCGGCAACTCCTTCTTCAAAAAGAACTGGGTAGAAGCCCCAGCCTCCACCACAGCCCGTGACGGGCTTGGCCCCCACTTCATCGCACGTTCCTGTGGTGCATGCCACACGCAGGACGGCCGTGGCGCACCACCCAGCTTTGAAAACGGCCTGCAAGCCGAGCAACCCATGGCATTGCTGTTCCGGCTTTCTGTCCCAGGCAAGGATGCGCATGGCGGACCAAAACCTGAGTCTGTTTACGGCGGCCAGTTCAATAACGATGCCGTCAGCAACGTCAAGCCTGAAGGCCAGGTCAATATCAGTTACGAGGAAGTCGCCGGCCAATTCGGGGACGGCGAGCCCTACACCTTGCTCAAGCCCACTTACAAGCTTGTCGACCTGGGTTATGACCCCATGCATCCCGACACCATGGTGTCGCCACGTATTGCGCCACAAATGATCGGCCTCGGGCTATTGGAAGCCATCAAGCCCTCGGACATTCTGGCCAATGCGAAAGCACAGGCTGTGGCCGGAGGCGCTATCAAAGGCCGCCCCAACTATGTTTGGGACGCCTATGCCCAGAAGAAGCTGATTGGCCGATTTGGCTGGAAAGCCAACACCGGCTCCGTGGCGCACCAGAGCGCAGGCGCCTTCCTTGGCGATATTGGTATCACGTCCAAACGTAACCCAAACGAAGAATGCACTTCAGCACAAGCGGATTGCCTGAAAGCACCCAGTGGCGGTAAACCTGAGATCAGCGAAGACCTGCTTAACAAGGTGATTTTCTATAGCCGCACGCTTGCCGTACCCGCCGCCCGTGATCAAAGCACCGCAGCAGCCCAACGGGGCCGTACTGTGTTCTACGAAGCGCAATGTGCAACCTGCCATGTACCCAAGTACGTAACCGGCAACTTCAAAGGCTTGCCCCAGCTGGGTGGCCAGACGATCTACCCCTACACCGATCTGTTACTGCATGACATGGGAGACGGTCTTGCCGATGGGCGACCGGACTTTGAAGCAGGCGGACGTGATTGGAAAACGCCAGCATTGTGGGGGCTTGGGCTCGTCAAAGCCGTCAACAAACATACCCGTTATCTGCACGACGGCCGTGCACGCAATCTGATGGAAGCGGTGCTGTGGCATGGTGGTGAAGCGGAAGGTGCCAAGCAGTATGTATTGAACCTGTCCAAACAGGACAGAGAGAACCTGATCGCCTTTCTACAGACGCTTTAAACCTGTTCGGAGTCGGCTGCACGTCAGCAATACGGCGTTGAAAACACCCTCGGAATGCGCATTTAGCACCTGTACACTCCGCTTCCTCGGGTGTTTTCGCCCTGTTTTCCGCCAGTTCGCGAGACTTTGAACGGGTTCTTGGTTATCCGGCTGGCTAGGCGTTTCAAGCTACGATACAGACATGAGCAAGGGCAAATAGCATTCACAGAACAGGCATATCAGTATCGACCAAAGCAACCAATTGTCATATCGTCGGTCTTTACAGCAATTTATCTCAGCGCTAACTGTTTGGCAGCCCTGTATTCGCGAACCTGCCGGGTTCGTCAGCAGTAAGGAACTTCGTACATGAAACATCTCACCCTCGTCCTGACCACCAGCCTGTTGGCCACCGCCTGTGCCACTCGTTCACCGGGCAATGTACCGGCATCTCCAACACAGGCCGAGCAAGCAAGCCAACCCGCCGCAGCGACCCCACAGACGCCAGTTACCACAACCGCGCCCTCCGTGCCGAACCTCGATGCTGCCGCCACTGTTGTTAACTGGCAGGCGCAGCAGTTGCCGCGTATCCAAGCCCTGGCTGACAGTAGCGCCAAGCTGCGTGACAGTGTGGCAAGCCTTTGTCAGCGATTGAGCGCAGACCAACTCGACCAAGCGCGCAGCGCCTGGAAAAGCAGCTATGCAGCTTGGCGTGCCGTGGAAGCACTGCCGATGGGCCCGACGCTGACCCGCCGGACCGCGTGGCAGATTGATGTCTGGCCAAGCCGGTCATTCAAGGTGGAAGAAGCCGTCCGCCTTGTGGAAAAAGACGCACCGATTGCCGATAGCGTCGGTGCAGCGGCTCAGGGCTTACCTGCTTTGGAATTTCTGCTTTGGGGTGATGACCGAGCCAAAGCCCAGCTGGGACGGCTGCATTTCCGCCAGCGCTGCCAGTACAGCGCCGCCCTGGCCCGCGACGTGGCAACAGAAAGTGCGGGGCTGTTGGCAGACTGGCAAAGCTTCAGCCGCCAGCAATACGATACGGAAACCGGGCGCCAGGCTTTTGAAGAGGCCGTGAATCTGATTGCCGGCACCATGCAGAATCTCCGCGACAAGAAAGTAGCGCGCTTGGGTGGCAGCAAAGCCGTGAAGCAGGTGGCAAGACAGGAGTTCGATGCCTGGCGCAGTCGCCAGACCAAAGCAGGGCTTGCCGCTACTGTGGGCGCTTTAGAAAGCCTATTCCTAGCACCGGGCGAAAATAACAGTCCCAGTTTCGTCGACAGGTTGGCCGCCGCCGGCAAACCACTGCTCGCCCAACACCTGAGGGATGAGATACGCACTGCGCGCGAAGCGCTGGCCAAGATGCCTGATGATGTTGCCCAAGCTGCCAGCCGCAACCCCGCTGTGGCAAAACCCTTTGTCGACTCAATCAAGCGCCTGCAGGGCTTGGTGGAATTACAAGTGGCAGATGCAGTCGGCATTACTATCGGCTTTAAGGATAGTGACGGCGACTAGCTTTAGTTTCCGGGTCAAAGAAGCTGGCTATGCAGTTTGCCAAGCAGCCCGGCCCGGTTAAATTCTCAGCGATACCCCATGCCTCTCAGCCGCCGCCATTTCCTGTCTGCCAGCCTGACCATTGCCGCATGGCCGTTACATGCAGCCAGACCGAGCAAGCAAGCCCCGATTATCCTCTCGGCCAGCTGGGATAACGAGGAAGACTGGTGTGCCGGCACCTTGATGCGTCCCTCGGCCACGTTGCCTGCACGGGGCCATGTGCTGATCCCTAACCCAAACCGTAATGGCGAAGCCATCGTGGTGGCGCGCCGACCCGGTTATTACCTCGCGCGTATCGATTGGCGGCGCGGCCGATTACTGCAGCACTTCGAACTGGAAGACGAGCGTAATCTAGTTGGTCATGCCGTGTTCAGCCACGATGGCAAGCAGTTGATCACTGCCGAAACAGATGAACGCAACGGGGTAGGCCGCCTTGTAGTGCGTGATGCACGCAGCTTCAAACGCCTTGAAGACCGCCCCAGCCATGGTGTAGGTCCGCATGAAATTCTCTGGCTCGATCGCCATACACTTGCGGTTGCCAATGGCGGCATCCTTACCCTGCCGGAAACCGGCCGCTACAAACGCAATATCGACCGGATGGACCCCTCGCTGGTACTGATCGACAGCCGGGATGGCGGCTTGCTGAAGGAATACCGCCTGCCTGATAACAAACTGTCCATACGCCATCTTGCTGTCACCACAGATGGTACGCTCGGTGCAGCATTGCAGAATGAGGGCAGTAATTCGTCGCCCATGCTGGCCATTTTGCGTGATGGCCAATTTGGTTATGCAGATACGCCACCCGAGTTGTGCCAAACCATGCAAGGCTATGCTGCCAGCCTTGCTGCCCTGGGCAACCGCTTTCTTATGCCTTGCCCGACCGGCAACCTGCTGACCGAATGGAACAGTGCAGGTCAGCCAACAGCCCAGCTTCCCTTACCACGTGTCTTCGGCGCTGCTTCACTGGACGGTAATTGGCTGGCCAGTGGCGAGGGCGGTGAAATCTGGCAGCTGCAACCCGGTAGCTTGAAATTACAAATGGAGAAGCGTTATCCGCATCATTGGGATAACCATTTGACAGTAATTGCCGGCGCACAATAGTGGGGGCCGCAGGTGTAAAGCCATGCTCAATAAAAATCTGCTGCGCAAACTCGACATACAAGACATTGCCATCTTTCTCAGCCTTATCGATACCAGCAATGCCAGGCAAACTGCCGAACGCCTGAGCATCAGCCAACCCACCGTCAGCTATTGCCTTAAGCGGTTAAGAACCGGTTTTGACGACCCCTTGTTCAAGATCAGCCAAAACCGCTTTATTGCCACTACCAAGGCGCAACGCATTGCCCCATACCTGCAGAACATTCTCGACGCGGTGAATTTCTGCGCAGAACTCGATAACCCGGCCCCAGTCCAGCCGGCACAGCAACCCATCCAGCTTTACTCGCTGGAGTATTTCGAATTACTGCTTTTACCCGATCTGTTGGAACGCGTGCTCGACAGCCGCATCGCGCCGGGCATCAACCTGCAGCGCTTTCTGGCAGAACTGCCCATTGAACAGTTGTTGGCTGGGGATGTGGATATGGCTTTTGGTTGCGGGCCGGGCTATCACCGCCTCCGCCCTGACCTGCAATGGGAATCGTTGTTTGAAGACGACTTTGTCTGCCTTTCCCCCGGCAAACAACCACGTAAGCTGACCCTGACTGATTATTGCCAAGCCGAGCATCTCTACCCTACTCCCTGGTTATCGCAGAACACCATTATTGACGGTTGGCTGGCCAGTCTGGGGCAGTCAAGACACATCGTGGCACGGACCTCATCCTACCAAGGGTGCATAAACAGCCTCAAACACCCTAATCAGATACTCGCATTGCCACGCAGGCTGCTACCTGCACTTGCCATTCCACCCGGTATTGCCATCCACCAGGCGCCACCGGGCTGCCCCAGTTTCACCATTGATATGATCTGGCCCAAATATCCGCTACGCCCTGTTACTGCACGTTGGCTGAAGCAGCAGATGAGGGAGATTGCCCAGGCTCAGTCCACCAGCCCAGGGTAGGTCTTGGGATTAAAGCGCAGATTGATCACCAGCATCACGACAAATACCACGGTCAGCGTAAGCCACGCAGGTCCAAAGCTCGCGAATACTTCCTTCAGATGTCCTGCAATCAAGGGGGAAACACTGGCCAGCAGGTAACCGATACCCTGTACGAAAGCGAGCAGCCCACCCGCCCTACGCGGGTTATCGTGGTGGTCCAGCGTCACGATCATACTCAACGGGAACAGCCCACCAATACCTAGCCCGACGATCAGTGCCCACAACCAGGCAAAGTTAAGCGGCGCAAGCCAAAGTCCGATAAAACCCACAATAGACAGCAGCAGCACACCGGCAAGAACGGGACGGCGATCCTTTGAATGCTTGGCTAGGCTGGGCATCAGTAAGCCAGCCACCACTTCCGCCGCAGTCATGAAACTCAGCAGCAAGCCGGATGCCGTGGGCGTCCAGCCCAGCGAAAGGTAAAACGGCGGCAACCAGGCAAGCAGACAGGTGTAACCCGCCGTACCCAGGCCGAAGAAAAGCGCCAGCATCCAGGCACGTGGTAATCGGTAAAAGGGCGTGGCCTTGTCTTCAACGTCCTGTTTAACCGGCGGTAGAACCAACACATCGCTCGAACGTTGCCACCCCCAAATCGCCAACGCCGATGGTAATGCCCACAACGCCAAGGCTATGCGCCAATCACCAAGATGGTCCGCAAGCCACGGTACCGTCGCTGCGGATATCGCCGCCCCTCCCATTAGTGCACTGACGTACAGCCCCATACTGAAGGTAAGGTGATCGGGCATGGCTGATTTGATCAATACCGGCATCAGCGACTGGATCAACGCAATGCCTACCCCGGCCGCCAACGCAGTCAAAATCAGATCGGTCAGACCGGAACTGAATGCACGCATCGCTGTGGCAATGCCGATGAGCCCAAGCGCCAGCACCATCACCCTGCTCTCGCCAAAACGCAATGCCAGTCGGATACCAACAAACGAAGCCAGACCAATCGCCAATATCGGCAGCATCGTCAGCAGTGATGCTTGAGTAAAGCTAATGCCGATATCTGCCTGAATACGGTTGAGCAAAGGACCAATCCCTGCCATGGAGGGACGCAGATTCAGCGCAACCAGAATGATTGTGCTGTAGGTCATCACCGCACTGGCCGGCAGCGCCAAGCTTTGAGTCATACTTTTTGACATGTTCACCTTCCACCGGAACGTTGCATCAGGCATCAAGACTACCTAACAAAGCCAGCGCACCAATCAGAAAGGCAAATGGGATGATTTAAGAATCAAATACCCGCCTCATTCACCCATCTCTGGCCATGCAACTAACCCGCATACTAATGGTTCCATCATGGCTGCACTGGGACGGTGTATGGACGGTTGCAATTTCGGAGTGCTCAAGGAAGTAGACAGACTCTCAGGGAGATTCATTCCCCACACATCTGTCGCCGATATCGCTCGGGTGAGAAGCCAACCTGTTTACGGAACATCGCGATGAACGCAGAAGGCGTACCGTAGCTTAACCTGCCGGCAATTTCCTGCACCGGCCAACCTTCCTTCAACCATGCCAACGCTTGCAGGAAGCGGGCGCGATTACGCCACTGTAAAAAGCTCATCCCAAGCTCTGCCTGAAAACGCCGGGCCAAGGTACGTTCGGTGGTGTGTACATGTTGCGCCCATTGCGCCAGCGTACGGGTATCCGCAGGGTCCAGACGTATCGTCTGCAGGATGGGGGACAACTGCTTGTCTTTGCTGTCCGGCAGGTAACTCGCTTGCCGACCAGCACGGACCAGGTGCTCAATCAGCAGTTCTGCCTGGCGTACATCCCACTCATCACTCATGACCCCTACCCGACGCCGGCAGAAATCTTCCAACAGGGCACGCACCAGCGGGCTTTGGGCAATCAGGCAGGGCTCGGCTGGCAGACGCAAAGCCTGTTCGTCGCTGACATATACCGACGTGTGTTCCAACGCCTGCCGTACATAGGCGGCATGGGGCATATGGGCAGGAATCCAGACCATATAGTCGGCCGGCGCCATTAGTCGCTGACCAGCCAATTCCAATTCCAGCAGCCCAAGGTTGATATGGTTCAACTGCCCCCAAGGATGGCAGTGGTACTCACATTCAGTACGGGCTTCCATATGGTTGTACCGGAAGTAAAGCGGCGCAGGCGGTGCTAAGTCGAGATCTGTAGCGAGGTAAGGCAGAGACATATTGTCGGGTTCAACTGATCGAATTGTCTGGTTTGCATTATAAGCAATAAACCAGACACGGTTAAACTAGTCACATCAATGTAGTAAGGAGTTTTCCGTGCCCATGCTGTTTCCCCTCATCGCCGTTCTGATCTGGGCTGGGAATACTGTCGTTGCCAAAGCGGCAGTGCAGGTTCTGGACCCCGCCGCCATCTCGTTCTACCGCTGGTTTATTGCCCTGCTGGTTCTCACCCCTTTCTGCTTGCGTGCAGTCTGGCAGCAACGCCAGGCAATTCGCCCTTATCTGGGCAAGTTCGCCGTATTGGCACTGTTGGGCATGGTGCTTTTCCAGTGCCTGGCTTACTACGCAGCACACCATACAACTGCCACCAATATGGGGGTGATTTCTGCATTGATTCCGCTGTTGGGCTTGCTAATCAGCGGCTTGGTATTTCGCCAGCCTATCGGCCCCGCAGCCATGTATGGCGTCGCTTTTTCATTAGCGGGCGTGCTCTACCTGTTAGGGCAGGGAAACCCGCTTAGTCTGTTGGCGAGCGGTATCAATCATGGGGATGCGATGATACTGATCGGTTCGGCTTCATATGCGCTCTACGGCATTCTGCTCAAACGTTGGGCACCCCCATTCGGGCCATGGCTCAACCTGTATGTGCAGGTAGTACTAGGCGTAGTGATGCTCATCCCAGTGGCGCTGACAGCCCACAGCATGGCCATACCCAGCCAAGGCATTGGCATGGTGCTGTTTGCAGGGATTGGCGCGTCGGTACTCGCCGCTTATTTGTGGATGCGCGGCATTGCCCAACTGGGTAGCGAGCGTACGGCGATATTCATGAATCTGCTGCCGTTATTCACCGCCTTGATTGCCAGCGTCAGCTTGGGCGAAACCATTCAAGCCTATCACTGGATAGGGGGCGGGTTGATCCTGCTAGGGGTCAGCTTGACTCAGGGCACTGCTGGTCGGTTTTGGAACCGTCGTCCGCAAACTGTCTAGTTGAATCAGGTAACAGCCTGCGCCATTCCGGCCAGGCTGCCAATGTAATGGCACGCAACAGCCACTCCACTGTCCCGTAGCGATGCGGACGCAGCCAGCGTTCGCTAAGCCAATCTGGATGGCAAAAATAAGTAATGCCATCAGCAAAACAGCAGGCGGCGCCAGTTGACCATGCAGTCGCAATCTCATAAGCGGTGAAGATCAGGCAGCAAACCACAGATTGGAACAAGTAGTTCGAAAGCGCCATTTTTCGTGCAGGCGCCAAGCGCGCCAGCAAATCCAAGATCGCTGATGCTGCGCACAGAGTGCCCATTTACGGCAGCTGGTACGCTGCTTACCCCCTGTAAGCCGGCGCTTATAAACAATCTATGCATTCGGCATGAAATTTGCAGGTAACAGGTCATCAACCTACAGCGCTTATCTCGCTCAGCAGAGGACCAAATCATGCCAACCTCTAAACTCGAAGCCATGTGGCACCTTGTGCTTACCCAGCGCAGCCAGCTTCTACAAACCCTGGAAGACAGTACAGCTAGTCCTTCCCAGACCAACGCCACCAAATCGGCTGGCAAAATGCAAACCGCCGGAAACAAGGCGCCGATCTTGGGTCGCTCAAGGCAGGTATTCGCCTAAACCTGTAGCTTGCTCCCCCAAATCGGTTTGCACACGTACTGTCGAATCAGCCATTATCCCTGCAGCACATAAGCGTCATCCAAGTTACAGTGGCTGCCATGCCACTGAAAACTTTCCTGCTGTATATCCTTACCGCTCTGGCGGAAATCCTTGGCTGTTACCTGCCGCTACTTTGGCTGACCGGACGCGGTAATGCCTGGTTGCTGTTACCGGCAACTGCCAGCTTGATACTGTTTGTCTGGCTGCTCAGCTTGCACCCTGCCGCAAGTGGGCGCGTCTATGCCGCATATGGCGGTGTTTATGTTGCCGTGGCCCTGGCTTGGTTATGGCTGGTTGATGGTATCCGTCCTTCACTTTGGGACTATGCAGGCGTTGCCCTGGTACTCTGTGGCGCTGCCGTCATCGTGATAGCGCCACGCCACTGAAATTCATGCAATACACCCATCCCATCCTCTATCGTGATGCCCAGCTCATCGCCATCCATAAGCCCTCCGGCTTACTGGTACATCGTTCTGAAATCGACCGCCGGGAAACGCGCTTTGCTTTGCAGGAAGTACGGGACCAGATAGGCCAACGTGTACATGCCATTCACCGCCTCGATAAAGGCACGTCAGGTGTACTGCTGTTTGGTCTGGATGCCGACAGTGCACGGGCAGTCTCACGCCAGTTTGAAGCCGGTACGGTACAAAAGCGCTATCTGGCTATTGTGCGTGGCTGGCCAACTGATGAAGGCGAAATCGACCACCCGCTGAGCCGCCAATACGATGATTATGAACGCCAGCCCGACACGATTGCACCACCGCAAGCCGCGCTGACTCGTTATCGCACGTTGGCACGCGTCACGCTTCCCTACTCGGTCGATCGCTATCCCAGCAGCCGTTATGCACTGGTAGCGCTCGATCCGATAACCGGCCGCAAGCATCAGCTGCGTCGGCATTTGAAGCACATCGCCCACCCCATTATCGGCGACGCAACATATGGCAAAGGGCAACACAACCGTCTATTCACACAGCTATACGGCAGCCAGCGCTTGTTGTTAGCGTGTACTGAGTTGTCTTTTACTCACCCCTACAGCGGTATGCCAGTGAAAGTGGTTGCGCCGTTAAGCGATGACTTCATAGCCGTGATACATGCACTGGGCTGGGCGCTGCCCAATTTTTAATCAAATCGAAATTATCGCCTGCGTTCAAGCACTTGCCTTTACTGTCCACAGGCCGCTCACAGGCTTGTCCCGCCTGGGTGTGAATTCACATACCAAGTCAGTCAGAGCAAGTACTGAAATGACCGGGACATTGTGGATTAATGGCTTTGTAAGCCCATTTTCGTGGATAAATCGGCCTATGCCTAATTTTTAGGCAGGTATGAATTACCACCTAGGTTCAATAACTTGTCTTTATTGTCCACAGGCCACACACAGCCTTGTCCCGGCTTGATGTGGATTCGCACACAGACCCTGCCTCAAACAACAACTGTGCAAGTGTTAACATGCGTTGGCGGACAATTTTGCTGTGCAAAACGTAGATTGATTAAATTTTAGGCAATTAGAAATTACCTACTGTGCTCAAGCACTTGGATATGCTGTCCACAGCCCGCACACAGCCTTGTCCCGCATGAATGTGGACTGAGCACCTGCTCACAATTCACTTGGCCGCTCTGCCCGATATCGCCGCACAAAAGCCAGGAACTCATCCGCCGGTAAAGGACGTGACCAATAGAAACCCTGGCCACGGTCACATCCCAGGTCGCGCAGCCGTTCCAACGTAGCGGCATCTTCTATGCCCTCCGCCACAGTTGTCAGCTTCAGACTGTGTGCCATCTGGATAATCGCCCGTACGATAGCCTCATCATGCTTCTCCTCGGTCAGCCGCTTTACAAAGCTCTGGTCTATTTTCAGCCGTTCCACTTCAAAGCGCTTGAGGTAACCCAGGTTGGAATAACCGGTGCCAAAGTCGTCGATAGAAAAGCTCAGCCCCCGGGTACGCAGCCGCGCCAGCAACTCGGTCAGCTGGGTTGAGTCATCAATCAACAGCGACTCCGTCATTTCCAAATCGAGATGACTGGGGGGCAAACCGGAACCATCCAAGGCATTGCAGACCACCGTCTCCACATCACCACGGCGGAATTGCACTGGCGAAAGGTTGACCGACAATATCAGCTCTCCCAGCCCCTCCCGCTCCCAGATCACACCTTGCCGGCAAGCCTCCTGCAATACCCAAGCGCCAATCTCGATGATCAGACCAGACTGTTCAGCCACCGGAATAAACTTACCTGGTGGCACCAGACCTTGCTCTGGGTGCTGCCAACGTATCAGCGCCTCTGCACCCACGATGTCGCCACTGGCAATATCAAACTGCGGCTGATAGTAGAGGACGAATTCATCCTTGAGCAGGGCCTGCCGCATGCCGGAGACCAGATGCAGGTGTTCCCCCACGCTGGAATTCATGTCGCAATCGAAAAAGCGGAATACATTCCGACCCGACTCTTTAGCCTGATACATGGCGATATCGGCCTTCTGGCGCAGGGTTTCGAAATCCGGGCCGTCATCCGGGTACAGTGCTATCCCAGTCGAGCAAGTAACCGTCACTTCCAGGCCGTCCACCTGATAGGGTTCTGTCAATAGACCCGTAAGCTTGACCGCTACATCCGCCACCGAATTGCTATCGGGCATATTGCCAAGGATGACCAGGAACTCATCGCCCCCTTGGCGGCACACAATGTCGCTGCTGCGTACCCACTTGCTCAAGCGCTGGGCCGCCTGGCACAACAATTCATCGCCAGCCTCATGTCCAAGCGAGTCGTTTATCGTCTTGAAGTTATCGAGATCAAGAAACAACATTGCCGCCACCCGGCCCTGCCGGCGTGCAAGCGCAATCGTCTGGTCACAACGCTCCTTAGCGAGTATTCGATTCGCCAGCCCGGTCAAACTGTCATGATGGGCAAGATAAGCGATGCGGCTTTCCGATAACCGAACCTGCTCATTTTCTATTTCGAGCTTGACCAATGCTCTGCGCAGATCATTGGACAATAACCAGACGCAAAAGCCTACCGCCACCAGAATGGCGCTGATATCGATAAAACTCGTCAACACAATGGGTTTGACTATGCTCTGGTGCCACCCCTCTACATTTGCCAGCACCAATACGCCTATCGCCAGCAACATCAGACCCAGCAACGACGCATACAGCCGTCGGCCACCCATCATCGATGCGATGACGAGAATGCCGGGAAGCGCCAAAATGGCTGGATCACGCGGCCCCTGATTGACCCAGGCAAAGGTAAGCATCATGACCGTAAAGGTCACCAGCATCAGCGACGACGCAAGCTGCACGCCCCCCCGCTTGGTAAACAGGAGCGCCATCAGCAAGAAAAATGCACCAGAAAAAAGGATAAGAACCGTGCGCCAGTTATGTTGCAGCCCATGCAATGTCGCGCTGACCGCCATACCAACCAGCGCGACATACAAAATCTGCGCCAGTCTGCGTTCCTGAAAACGCGACGTCGCATCTTTGGGCTGCTCGGCTTTGACTGGCTCAAGCGACATAAAGGGGTGGTACATAATGGGCTATGGCACAGCTATAAATATCAGCTATTTACCCGCGTTCCGCACCCTGCATTGATACTTCAATCACCGCCATGCCGAGTACCACTTGTTAGCCCTTATTCAAAATCTCGCGAGCTAGAGCGAGACAAGGCGCAAATACCCGAGGAAGCAGGGTTTACGAGTGGTAAATGAGCAGTCCGAGAGTGCTTCTAACACCGTATCGCCGATGCGCCGCAGACTTTGCATACTATGCAAAGTCTCGTACCTTACGTACCAACTCAACCAACGCCGGCTGGCTCCCATAGCGCACCGCCAGGTAATCCTTCAGCACCCCGTCGATCGCGTTCGCCCGTTCCGGCAAAGCAAGCTTCGCTCTGTGGGCAAAATCGCCCGGTGCTTCAGCAAATCCAATATGCAGACCAAGCCCTGCCAGCTTGCGGCAGAATCTATCCCAAGCCTGCCGCGCCGGATCAGGACGCCGTGGCCGGGCATGCCAGAGCAACCAAGCTGCACTCAACATCACCAAACCCAATATCGCGCCGACAAACCAAACCAGGAAACTGGAAGACAACAGGTCATGTATGCCGAGCTTCTTCAGCAGCTCCCGTTGTCTCTCCGGTGAATAGCCGATCACCCACTGGTTCCAGCCGTTCACCGCACTGTCGAGCAAAAGGCGCATACGTTTGACCAGATTGTTGTCCAAGCGCATGAGGTAAGGCAGCTCTTCCGCCCCCACTGCCGACGCAAGTCCTTCTTGAATCCGGGATGGCGCGACAGCAAAGGTAGGGTCTACTCTCACCCAACCTTTTCCTTCCAACCAGACTTCCGCCCACGCATGGGCATCAGCCTGGCGAATAATCAGGTAATCGCCATTCTCTTCCCCCCCCTGATACCCCCCAACAACGCGGGCTGGGACCTGCGCCGCGCGCATCATAAAGACGAAAGAACCGGCGAAATGCTCGCAAAATCCGCCCTTGCCAACAAAAACAAAGTCATCGATCGCGTTGCTGCCGTACAAGGGAGGGGTTAACGTGTATTCCAGCCCCTGGGTACCAAAGAAACGCAGCGCCTCGTTTACACGTTCGGCGGGTGGCAGACTACGCCACTTTTCTGCCACCACGCGAGCACGCGGATTAACTGTTGGCGGCAATTGCAAAGCACGCGTCAACTGAACAGGGGATTCCTTTCTGCCCACGTTGTATTGCAGTGCCGATTGCATTTCCAAGCGCAGGCGCTTATCGACAATACGCCGGTAGACCACTTGGTATTGCTCGCTCATACGTGTGTCTTTAGGCAGTACAGTCGGCATATCCAATGCCAGCAACCAGGGGCGTTGGTGCGGTTCCAACGTCATGACATAGTTGACTGACCTGCCGGCCGATATTTCAACCGTTGTCTCATTCCGCACCCCAGGTGATGCCTGGGTCCAGGTACGGCCGTCATACTCGTCATATACCGGGCCGCGCCAATACAAAGTATCCTGGCTCGGGCGTTCGCCAGAAAAACTCACCCGGAATGCCACCGCATCGTCCTTGGACATATTCGAAAAACTGCCAGGCGACATAGTGTCGGATAAGCCCGAAGTAGCCGCACTCCTGTCCTGCGGCAGACGCCACAGCGGCCCTTCAATACGCGGGAAGAACACGAACAACAGAACCATCAACGGTAGCGCCTGTACCATCAGACTGCCTGCGAAAATCACTTGCCCCTGCACCCGTTGCCAGCGGCCGCTCCATCCCCCCAGAGAATGCCAACTCACCAACAAGGTGCTGATCGCTAAAACCATCACCGTCAGATACAAGCCGATGGCGACACTCTGATCGAACAGAAAATTGGTGACCACCAGGAAGTAACCCAGATAGACCAACAACAACGCATCACGCCGGGTTCGCGTTTCCAGCAGCTTTGCACCAACCAGGGCAGCAAGCAGGGTCACACCGGCTGTTCTGCCAATCAGCGTGCGATATTCCAGATAGATGCCGATCACGATTGAAAACACGACTGGCAGTAGCAACCAATTCGGCGGCATACGCCATTGCTTGTGCTGCAACCAACCGCGCCAAACAAACAGCAGCCCCAGCACGGCTTGCAACCAATAAGGCAGGCGGCCCATATGGGGCAACAGCAGGCCTAATAGGACACCCAGTAGCGCAAAGACCTGATAATGGTCGAGACGATCGGTCTTCATTCCTGCTCCTTCGTCCCGTAAAGCGCCAGTGCTGCAAGGCAGGCATCGCGCTGTGGCTCGCCACGTGCAGGCGGCAGGTGCCGATTGGGCAGGTTCAAACCAAAGTTCAATCCGTTCGCGTAGGCCACCAGTACCCAGGCAGTCAGCCGGGCTAGCCGTTCCTCTGTATCGAGACCGGAAGGCAGGGTGTCCCAATCCAACCAAAGGTCACGGGCAGCCTCACCATGGAATTCCTTCACCATCAGGCCATCATCACGCGCCGCTGCTTTCCAGGCAACATGACGGGGAGAGTCGCCCCGCTGAAAGGGACGCAGACCTGCGAAGTCGTCATGTCCCCGCGGAGTGCTCACTCCCTCCCCTGCTCCTTCCGCTGCTTGCGGCAAAGAGGGGGCATCTTTTTCCGGCCGGGGATACACCAAGGTACGCTGTTCGAAATAGGCATACGACCAAGACCTGAAAACGCCCATAGGCCAATGCGTTTCGATCACCAGACGTGGGGCCCGCAACCATCCCCGCTTTGGCGCCGGCAAGCTGATCCATGCCCGGGTACTATCGGCCGCCGGTACATCGACAGCTGTTTCGGCGTCGTCATACCGGAGCACGATGTTCTGCCGCAGCAGAGAACCCGAATTCTCCAGCACGATCTCGAATCGGGCAGACTCCCCGACAAAACACGGCTCGACCCGGCCGGGAACAATCTGCAAACCCAGCAGATTACGAAAAGTGTGGAAGATGGATACCAACGCCATGGCCAACAACAAAAAGACCAACAGATAGGCCAACGACAAGTCGTAATTGATCGCCCCTCCCAACATCGTCAGCATCATGACGATAAATGCCAAACCGCTGCGGCTGAGGAATATGTAAACCCGATTTTGCGTCAACCGTTGTGCACGGCCGGTAGGATGACGACGTTGCAACCACGCCTGCCAACGGCTGGTAAACGGAGCGGTGAGGACTTTGGGGAGTGCGGGCATGATCTAGGCTAGGTTCAGGTCAAGGCATAGCCATACCCGAAGCTGCGGGTACATTCGATAGTGCTGGCACACTTGAGCATCAAGGAATCGCCACCTCGCCCAACAACCTCACCACCAATTCGGGTTGTGGCCGGTTACTGGTACGGGCAAGCAGGCGGTGGGTGGCAACAGGGCCGAAGACCGCCTGGACATCCTCAGGAATCACCATTTCACGGCCAGCCAGCAGTGCCCAAGCACGAGCAGCAGCCAACAAACCCAGTGCTGCACGGGGTGACAGGCCATTGTGAAATTCGGTAGAGTCACGCGTAGCCCGCGCCAATGCCTGTACGTAGTCCACAAGAGCCGGTGCAACATGTACACGGCGCACCGCGGCCTGAAATTCCGACAGCTCTGCATGGGTGATCACCGGCTTGGCATCCTTAAGCATATCGCGCCGGTCTTCACCCAGCAGCATGGCCCGCTCGGCTGAAGCATCCGGGTAACCCAGGGTGATACGCATCAGGAAACGGTCAAGTTGCGACTCGGGCAACGGGAAGGTACCGATCTGGCTTGCCGGGTTCTGTGTAGCGATAACAAAAAACGGGTCAGGCAGATGGCGGGTTTCGCCATCCAGAGTGACTTGGCGCTCCTCCATCGCCTCGAGCAACGCAGACTGGGTCTTGGGTGTAGCGCGGTTGATCTCATCGGCCAGCACTACCTGGCTGAAAATCGGTCCCGCATGAAAGCGGAACACGTGGTTGTCGCGGTCATAAATTGAAACACCGATCAAATCTGCCGGTAGCATGTCACTGGTGAACTGAACCCGCTGAAAGGCCAGACCGAGGGTTGCCGCCAATGCATGGGCCAACGTGGTCTTACCCACCCCGGGTACGTCTTCGATCAGCAAATGGCCACGCGCCAGCAAGCAAGCCAGTGCCAGACGCGTCTCGCGCATCTTGCCGAGGATGAAACCATCGAGTTGCGCCAGTACAGCATGCAAAGGAGCCAGGGAAGGGATATTGGGAGTAGTAGGTGCGTTCATGATGACGGTATATTCCCATGTAATCAGGTTCTAAGGGCCTTTTCCTGAACTGTCGCGCCTAAGTTTCAACTAAGTGGTGTTCTATTGGTTTATACCACCCTCGGCTTTAAACTGTGGGCAAGCGGCGCTCTTGGAGCCGCTAACAAAACCCTTCAGGCGTTGTTACGCAAGCTTGCCGTACCCACGTACTGTCTACGCTTGCGCGCCTAGCCAGAATCCTTCGCAGGGTTTTATTAGCGACTCTTATAACAATGCGCCCTGGAGACCTATCTTGCTTAGCTGGCTGGCCCGAAAAATCCTCGACTCATCTCCCCCTACTGCTTATATCACCCACCCAGACTGTGAACTGCACGACATGGGTAGGCATCATCCGGAATCGCCTGCACGGCTCTCTGCTATTCAGGATAGGCTGATGGCGGCGGGACTATGGGATCATCTCCTGCATATAGAAGCACCGCTCGTCGAACGCCAGCAGTTAGCACTCGTGCATACGCCTAGTTACGTTGAATCGCTGGACCATCTCTCGCCCAGCCAAGGCATCGCCCACCTCGACCCTGACACCGCCATGTGCCCCCATACCCTACGCGCTGCCTGGCGTGCTGCCGGTGCGGTGGTCAGGGCCACCAACATGGTCATCGATGGCGAAGCTACCAACGCGTTTTGCGCCATACGCCCACCCGGCCACCATGCAGAATCGAAACGGGCTATGGGCTTCTGCTTTTTCCACAATGTAGCTGTCGGTGTCGCCCATGCCCTAAGTCGGGGTGTAGAACGCATTGCCGTCGCAGACTTCGATGTACACCACGGCAATGGCACCGAAGATATCTTCCACGACAACCCAAAGGTGATGATGGTCTCGATCTTTCAGCACCCGTTCTACCCCTATAGTGGCGACCTGCCGATGGGACCGAACATGGTGAATGTACCGCTGAAAAAAGGCAGCGGCAGCGATGAATTCCGAACAGCCGTAGAGCAATGTTGGCTGCCCGCGCTCAATGAATTCAAACCACAGATGATTTTTATCTCTGCCGGTTTCGATGCCCACCGAGAAGACGACATGGCCTATCTGAACCTGGTGGAAGACGATTACACCTGGGTGACAGAGCGCCTGATGGATGTAGCCGCTGAACATGGCGAAGGTCGGGTAGTGTCAGCGCTGGAAGGCGGGTATGACCTGTCAGCGCTTGGGAGAAGCGTAGCGGCGCATGTGAAGGTATTGGCGGGGCTTTAGACCCTGCTTACGATCTTGCTGCGCAGCTGTGATCTATACCAAAGCCGCCTTGTGCCGTGACACTGACATAGGCTAGTTGTTAATTGACTCGACCATTGTCTGAACCCACCAGCATGGGGATACGGTAATCCCCCCGGAAAATAGGGGTGTGCAGAAGTAGAATTTTCTCGGATAGAGGGAGTTCTACAAAATGAAGAAATCGAGATTTTCGGACAGCCAAATCATCACCGTGCTTAAGGAGGCAGAGGC
>NZ_JBQXDJ010000063.1:0-21749 GCF_052601015.1 Chitinimonas violaceus
TGCCGAACTGAGCTAGGAGCTCGGCGGGAATTGCCGGCAATTCCACCGGCTTGGCTTTCGGTTTGCGAGGCATACATTCTCCTTGGGAGCATGATATGCCTTGAACACGAAATTACTGACAGACCCCCAGCTAATAGACATCACTAAGGTTTATACGCAACCACAAAACGGCCAGGTACATTCAATGCTACTGTCACCGAACCCTGCTTTGTACTTCCATTGATCTCTCGGCTGATACCACCCGCACCTTTACTGAAGGTGGCATAGTCTTCAAGCAACTTGGTTTCCGGGTTCAGGCGATAAACCGTGATCTTACCCATCATATCCGCGCTGCTTACCCCTGTTGGCACCTTATCCAACTTGAAATCGATCGTCAGTTTGCGATCTTCCAGTTTCTGAAACTCAGCGGGAACGACCGAAGCATCTTTACCTGTCGCAATTAATTCGAATGTGTCACTCAAAATATAAAGATTGCCATCTACCAAAGCCTCTGGCTGCTTGCCAAAGCACAGCTTGAGTGAAGAATTAAGCGAAGAATCATTCCGTCGGAATTCAAAAAGCCCATTTCCAACCGACAGTGGAATAGATTTACCGATAATGATGTAAACATCGGAATCAAATTGCTTATAGTCCGCCGGGCAACTTGGCTGTACCGGCGGTGTAGTAACACCCACCGTACCTGTCGTACCCGGTGGCGTAGTCGTACTGCTGCCTACAGGGCTACTATCCCCTCCGCCGCCACACCCCCACAAGCCTGCAGCCAATAGGGTCGCGATAACGTTTCTTCTCCATTTCACTTCTGAATTGCTCTGCATATCACGACTTCTTTAAATGTTACTCGGGTAGGAATGAGGACAACTTGGCTAGACAATTATTCTTATGACAACAGCAATGGTTGCCTATTGGTGTATCCCCACCCCGTTGCCTTGGCACACAACTACCTATCTGTTTGTCTAAGAACTTGTTCAAAGTCTGCTGCACGTCAGCAATACGGCGTTGAAAACGCCCTCGGAATGCTTAGCAACTATCTGCAGCACCAATCTTCTGAAACCGGCACCAGCCAAGTAACATCGCAGCCCGCCCAATCGCCCGGGTAGTCCAAACCACTCCAGCCGCATTACATGAATGCTGCACGGCAGATTCACCATCACCTCTTTTTTTTTGCCTACAAGGCTAATCCCATGCGCACACCTCTACTCCTACTTACGGCCCTCTTAGTCGCCTGCTCAGACAAAGACGTCCAAAAGCTCGAAACCCTCGCCCTCAACGAAGGCGGTAAGCTGCTTGCCAAATTGGAAAAACAAGCTGGCAAGCTTGCTGAAGAGATCCCTGCCAAGCCCCAATCCAATGCGGGTGAGAAGGAGCTTGTCTACGGAAAGGGGGCAATAGGCCACCGCAATTTCGCCAATGCAAAAAAGGTGTTGCCCAATATTTTCACCGGTACGCTTCAGAAGGATATCTACTGCGGTTGCGACTACAGCGGTAAAGAGATCGACCTTGCCTCTTGCGGCTATGTCCCCCGCAAAAATGCTGACCGCGCCAGTCGCCTGGAGTGGGAACACATCGTTCCGGCCTGGACCATCGGTCACCAGCGGCAGTGTTGGCAAGAAGGGGGGAGAAAAAATTGCAGCGAGAACGACACTGTATTCCAGGTCGCAGAAGGCGATCTGGTCAACCTCGTACCCGCCATTGGCGAAGTGAACGGCGACCGGTCCAACTTCCCCTATAGCGTCTGGGAACGCAACCCTGCGCCCATCTATGGTGAATGCAAAACCGTGGTGGACTTCAAACTCAAACGCGCCCAACCAAGGGAAGAAGTTCGCGGTCGTATTGCCCGGGTATTCTTTTACATGCACGAACGTTACGACTTATCGATCAGCAAGCAGGACCGCCAATTGATGTGTGCATGGGCCAAGACCTACCCGATCGATGCGTGGGAAAAGGAGCGGGACAAGCGTATTGCGGCCATACAAGGCGAGGGCAACAAGTATGTGACTGAGCCGGACGTACTGGCTACGCAGTGCAGTTGATCAGCACAACCTGCTGCGCGTCAGAACCTGTTCGATCCTACTGCGCAGCTGTGATCAGGACTTATGTGCTGCTCGCCCCCCCCAAGGGGGACGCCAAACTGCTACGCGCCAAGAAATTAGGCAGCTCACTCCTTTAAACCACAAAACGCGCAATGATGCCGCCCAACTGCCTGCTGATCCGCTGAAGATTCTGGGTGGACTGCTGCATATTGTGCATGCTGGCCAAATTGTCGGTGCCACCCTGTTTGATGTGCTGGACCACCGCCGTGATCTGCTGCACGCCAATGGCTTGCTGCATAGCGGTTACGGCAATCTGTTGTGCGGCTTTGGCGTTCTGGGACGATATCTCGGCCATGCGCACCAATGCATCACCCGCAACACCTGACTGCACCACACCGTGATCCACCGCCATGCTGCTCTGTTCCGCTGCTGTGAGCAGAGAACTGATCAGATGCTGAATTTCAACCAGGATAGTGCGCACCTCGATTACCGCCTGCTTGGACTGAAGCGCCAAGCTTTTCATTTCCTGCGCCACGGCAGCAAAACCACTACCGTGCTCATCGGCGTGCGCAGCCTCTATGCTGGCATTCACAGCAAGAATGGCCGACTGCTCGGCAACCGCATTCACCGAGTTGACGATATCGCTGATCGCCACACTGCGTTCAGTCAAAAGCGCAATCCTGTCAGCCACCACCCCCATGCTGCCCTGAATAGCCTGCATACCCTGTGCGGTATCTTGCACAGCAACCTGACCACTCTGTGCTACTTCCGACACACTTAATGCGCTATTGGAAACCTCGGCCATTCTTTGCGATGTCAATTCCGTCGTCTGGCGCAGCTCGGCTATGGTTGTCGCCAACTGGGTCGTAGCTGTAGCGGTCTCATCGGCAGATGCCGTCACTTGGCTGGAACCCATGCGTACTGCATCCACTACGTCTCCCATCACGATATTGCCCTGGCGTAACTCCGCCACCATGGTCTGCAGATTTTCCACCATCTTCTGAAAGGCGAGCCCCAGTTCGTCCTGATCGGACTTCGGCACAGGCTTGTTGCGTAAGTCCCCCTGTGAAATCTGTGTTGCTACCTGGGCTTTGGCGCGTAGCGATGCCACCATTTCACCGAAGGCGCGCTGCAGCGCGCCCAGTTCATCCTTTCTTGGCCGACTGGACAATTTCGGGCTCAGGTCACCCAATGCAATACGGTCAGCAGCCCATGCCAGCTCAGCCACGGGGGCCGAGATATTCCGTGTGATCAATACACCCACCAGCGATGCCAGCAGGATGGCCACAGGCACGCCATAAGCCACGATACCCATCGAAAATGCGGCTTTATCACGCTGTTCCGCATCGCGTATTTGCAACAACCGCCGTTCCTCCGCATCCATCTGGGACAATGTGGTCCGAATAGTATCCATCGCCAGTTTGCCGCGGTCTGTCTTGACGACGGTCAATGCTGCTTCAAACCCGTTTTCGCGCCGTAGGACAATGGTTTCCTGCAACTCAGCCAGTTTGCTTTTGACTGCATCCTGCAAGGTCAGAAGGTGCTGTTGCTGTACCGAGTTGTCGCGGGTCAGTGCCTGCAAGGCAGAAAGCGTCTCATCTATTCTTTCCACCGCCACTCGGTATGGCTCCAGATAATTGTCCTGGGCCACCAGCAGATAGCCGCGCTGTCCGGTTTCAGCATCCTTGAGCAGGCTCACTACCCTGTCGAGTTGCTCAAGCACGCTATACGTATGCTCCTTCCAGGTATTCGCTTCCAGTAAGCCATCCAGACTGCGGTAGGAAATCAACCCCACGCAAACCAGCGCAACCAGGGCTGTGAGATACCCCAGGGCAATCTTTCTACCCACCGTCCAATTCATATGCATACCTCCTACCGGTTTGCACGCCAGGGAATCATCATTCTGTAATTGCATAACCAACAAGGTTCAGCAGGCGGCCTGCTCTTGTCCTAATCTAGGATGAAATGTTGAAGTTAGCAGCAGGGATTATCGGGACTGTTAACTCATTTGAACCTGTTCACGCTCTATCGCGGGCAGCAGTCAGCAGGGTAAAGCGCAGCGCAGAAACCGACGTGTACATTGATACATGAAGCTTTCGAGAAGCACATCAACCCCGATCACAGCTGCTAAGCCAGAGCATGGACAGGTGCTTACGCTCGTTCAAGCGTATGGGAGGAACCCGTGGCAGCTGTACACACCATACTGCCGTTCAGTCTTCGTGACTGGCGCTTTGCGTTACCTGCCAAGCAGGTGATACGCGTGCTGCCGGCGCTCGCCACCCAGCCATTACCCCAGGCTCCCGAGGTCGTTGTAGGCATCTGCCAGTTGCAAGGCATGATCCTGCCTGTATTGGACTTGGCTGCCCGCCTGGGTTGGCCCCGCCAGCCCTTTGGCATCTGGTCACATTGGATATGGTTGCGCAGTGATCGGCGTGAACTCCTGCTGCCGGTCGATCGCACAGAACCGGTTCACCACATTGAAGGTGAACTACACCCCATCACCACCCTGCAAAGCGCACAAACGAGTGTGCACGGCGTACTACGGGCACCGGATGGGATGTATCTGCTGCAGGATATCGAGTCCTTCCTCTCCGCTGGCGATGAGCTGGCACTCAGTGATGCCTTGGCGCAGCAACATGCAAACCATTGAGCGACGAATCTCCCTCCTCAGGGATAAGCACATAAAGACCCTCCCCATACTGGTGGAACAGATTGCTGCCGTACTGGGCCTGGATTTTTCAGACGACCGGATGCCACGCCTGGAGGCTGCGCTCGTTCAGGCACAGCGTGATGGACTGACTATCCCGTGCACAGATCCAGCCGTCGATGCAACCCCTCAATTGATCCAGCTGCTGCCCTATCTGGTGGTGGGTGAAACCTACTTTCAGCGCGACCTCACACCGCATGGCGTGATCGGTCAGACCATTCTGCAGCCCTTGTTACAACGGCGCAGAGAGTCAAAAGACCTGCGGCTTCGGTTCTGGAACACAGCCTGCTGCACGGGCGAAGAAGCCTATACCCTGTTGTTCTGCCTCGACTCACTGTTGGGTGAGGACCTCGCCAACTGGCAGTTGGAACTGCTGGCAACCGACCTCAACCCCAATTTCATCCGCCATGCGAAAACCGGGCGTTACAGCGAATACCCATTCCGGCAGAACGAGGCCGCCTGGCGGGCACGTTACTTTGTACCCGACGGCAGGTTCTGGCAGGTGGCGCCTGCCTGGCGCGACCATATCCGGTTCTGTACCCATAATCTCGCTGGCGTCGACTATCAGCTCGCCGGCAAGGGCAATTTCGACCTGATTCTTTGCCGCAATGCATTGATGTACCTCACGCCAACGGCCATTCAATACGTCCTGCGCCAACTGCAGGCACGGCTTGCACCGGAAGGACGCCTGCTGTTATCCGCTGCAGAAGCCGGCCTTGCCAACAACGCCGGCTTTTATGGCGAATTGCTAGGTCTCTCGTATGCGATCGGGCCTGCCACATCCCGGTCTGGACCATCACCAGGCAAAACCGAGGTCGTCTCATCTTCACGACCACCACCTAAACCGGTAAAGCACGCAAGCCGTCACCATCGGCCATTAGCTACCCAGGCAAACGCCGCACCACCAGCACACGAGCAGGACAACCTGAGCGCCTATGAACGTTGCCTGCAGCGCAGTAAGCAGTTGGCGGACCAGGGTCAGCTCACCAAGGCTGAAGCAAGCTGCCGCCAGGCAATGCAGCTCAACCCGCTTTCTTCTGCGCCCTACTGGCTTCTGGCGTTGGTCCACGATGCTGCCGGCCAATATACGGCTGCGCTGCAACAGTTGCAGAAACTGAGTTATCTGGAACCTGGCTTCGTACTGGCGCCTTACCTCGAAGCCCAAATCCACCTGCGACTCGACCAGGTCACCCAGGCCAGGCGCGCTTGTTCACGCTGCCTGCAACTTCTGGCCAAGCTGGACGATAGCCAGCTCGTGCCATTCGGCGACGGCATGAGTGTGGCGCAACTGCGCCAGCTTTGCCTGGCACTTGAGGCGCCCAATCTATGACCCAGGTAGACAGCTCGCTTTGGACCAATCTGCATGAGCAGCTGGACCAACTGAATAAGCAGTTGGCCCAGGGCGATACTTTGTCTGCAACAAAGCAGAGCCAATTGCTCCAGGAACGTAGCCGGCAATGGGCCAAACCGCCCTCAGACAACGATACGGAAAACCTGTCCATCCTGGCTTTTACCCTCGGGACCAAGACCTACGGGATAGAACTCGGCTATGCCGATACCGTCTTCCCCATCAAGCAGCTGACCACACTGCCTGGCACCCCGCCCTATGTGCGCGGCATTACCAATCTGCATGGCCGGATGCTCTCAGTACTGGATATACGGGCATTACTGAACCTACCCCAACAAGACCTGGGCGATCGCAACCACGTGGTGGTATTGCGGAATGAGGAAATGGAATTTGGCCTGCTGGCTGACCGCATCGTGGGAGTAAACAACCTGCGGCGCAGCCAGATTCAAACCGAACAAGCCGGCCTGGGTGGCTTGCAACGCACCATGGTCATGGGTATCAGCCATCAACAGTGGACGATACTCGACGGCAACCAGATGCTGAACGAGCCCACCTTATGTGTAGACGATATCGACTAAGGAGCCACCCATGACGTGGTTGTTGAACCTTCGTACCCGCACCAAGCTGGTGCTGACCTTCGCACTGATCGTGGCGGGCTTCAGCAGTCTGCTTTTCCTTGCGCAGACCAGCCTGCAGTCGATCCGCAGGAATAACGCATCGATCAACCAGCTCGGCTATAACCTGGCCGGGCTCAAGGAAGTCCGCTTCAATATGCACGACTTCCGCTCTGAAATCCTAAACGCCATCCTCCTAAAGGATTCAAGCCACTCCAAGGAAATGACCTCCCATTTCCAGACGACTTCAGAACAGGACTCCGCCACACTGAACCGACTGAAAGAGCTGACACAGGAAGACCCGGTACTGCGTGACCTGATTACCCAGGTCACCAAGGTCTGGCGGGAAGCCGTGACAGCACGTGACCATCAGATCCTGCCCTTGATAGCGGTCGGCAAATTCGAGGAAGCTCGCATTCTCACAACCACCGATCAACGTGCCCGCATATTGCGCCTGAATGAGTTGACTGCGCGGCTGGACCAGCAAATTGCGCAAAAGCTGCGCCAACTCGAGGGGAACAACAATTTCCTGATCAACCAGCAGCTTGAGCGTGTCCTATGGTTGGGAAGTGGGTTGCTGGTGCTTGCAATCGCTCTATCGCTTGCGCTAAGCCGAAGCATCGCACAGCCTTTACAGGTACTGACCAGCTACGCGCAAAGAATCAGCCTTGGTGATATTCCGACACACATCGAATTCACGGCACGTAAAGATGAGGTCGGCGAGCTCAGCCAAGCATTTGCCCGCATGGGCAATTACCTCAAGTCGCTGTCCAGTCAGGCAGAACGGCTGGCCCAGGGGGATTTGAGCACTCTGGTGTCTGCTCAGTCGGACCAGGATGTGCTCGGGCGATCCTTTTTACGCATGGTAGAAAGCCTGAGCCAACTCACCCAGGACATGCAGGAAGGCATTGTGGTGATCGCCAGCGCCAGTGAGGAAATACTGACCACCGCCGGGAAAGTGGCTGATGGCGCACAGGAAAGTGCGACCTCAATCACCGAAATCGCCACCACCATCGAAGAAGTGAAACAAACAGCACGTACAGCGCATAAGCGTGCCTCTGAAGTCAATGACGCCAGCAACCGCAATCGCCAGATCGCGTTCAGCGGGCGTGATGCGGTGGCGCAGTCGCTCAGCACCATGGCCCAGGTCCGCGAGCAGATGCATGCCATGGCCGAAAGCATTCTGCGATTGGGGGAACAAAGCCAGGCCATCAGCGAAATCGTCGCCACCGTCAACGAGCTGGCCGAGCAGTCCAACCTGCTCGGTGTGAATGCCTCTATTGAAGCTGGTAAGGCTGGCGATGCGGGCAAAGGTTTTGCGGTTGTGGCGCTGGAGGTCAAAGCCTTGGCCGAGCAATCCAAACTGGCCACAGCCCAGGTCCGCAGCATTCTGGGCGATGTGCAACGCGCCATGACGCGCGCCGCCATGGCGGCAGAACAAGGCAGCAAAGCCGTCGACCTGGGTTTCGAGCATGCCCGCAGCAGCGACGAAGCCATGCGGCAATTGGCGGAGAGCCTCGAACAATCGAGCGACATGGCACAACAAATCGCCACCACCAGCCAGCAACAACTGGCCGGTATGGACCAGGTTGCGATGGCAATCAACAACCTGCGCCAGACCAGTCACGACAATGCCGCCGGCGCAAACCAGGTCGACCAGTCGACACGCGATCTGCATGGCATTGGCGGTCGACTGAAGAGTCTCGCCAGCCAATTCAAATTGCCTACACGGCAGACTGTTTAAACCGGAACCGTCATGCCACTCGACCGTGCCGCCCTGTTGCAACACTTACTCGCCAGCTTCCAGGAAGAAGCGGCCGAGCGCATGGCGATTCTGGAAAGCGAGTTGCCCGACTGGCAACGCGGTGTACCTGACTCCGAATCGATAAAATCCGTATTTCGCGAAGTACATAGCCTGAAAGGCGCTGCACGTGCAGTAGGGCTCGATGAACCCGAGCAAATCTGCCACTCGTGGGAATCCATGCTGCTGGTGCTGCGCGATGGAAAACGCGCGTACCTGCCCGAGATGGCAACGGTATCGCTATCCACGCTTCAATTACTGAAGCGTTGCCTGCAAGGCGAACAGCTGACGACCGAGCAGGTCCAGAAAATCTGCGCAGCACTGAAGCATCTCGAACAGCCTGGTCCTGCGCAGCTTACCGTCGTACCCCCGCCCAGCGCGCCCGTGGTCGAGCAAGCGCCGAAGCATGAAGTTGAAGCCAGTTCAGAACCCATACCAGCACCGGTTGCAGCGCTAATGTCTGCGGCACTTTCGCCACCGACGGCAACCGAAAGGGTAACTGTAAGGCGTAGCGGCGCTACCACTCGCGTCCGTGCGGAGCAATTCGACGAGCTGTCCTATCACGGTGAGGCATTGCGTCAACTGCGCTTGCAAATGCATGACCTGAGCAGCCGCAGCCGCAGTTTGCAGATCAACTTCCAGCGCCTGTGGCAACGCCGCCTGCGTCACGAAGGCATGCTCAGCCGCCTGCGGGCGCAATTGGCAGAAGGAACGACGCCGGACCTCGACTCGCTGCACCTGTTGCTTGAATGGCAGGACTGGAGCCTGGACCTTGTGGCGGATATGCAGGCGGCAAGCCATATCCTGCATCAAAACGGTGCAACCCTGGACCGGGAGCTCGGCAGCCTCAGCGAATCTTATTCCCGCAAGATGGAAGCGCTGCTGCAACTGCCGTGCCGCAGTCTGTTGGATGAATTACCCGCCATGGTCACCGAACTGGCGGCACAGATCGGTAAACAGGCAATCCTACAGCTGCCCAATACGCCGTTGCAGGTCGACAAACGTATTCTGGATGCCTTGCGCACACCGTTGATGCATCTGTTGCGCAATGCGATTGACCATGGCATCGAACGCCCAGCCGAGCGGGAAGCTGCCGGTAAGCCCGCTGTCGGTAACTTGAATATCGAATTGAACCAACATTCGGCCAGTCATTTCACGTTAACGCTCGAAGACGATGGTGCAGGTATTGACCCGAAGAAACTGCAACAGAAGGCCGAAAAACTGGGGTTGCTGCCTGCTGGTGGCCCTGTCCTGTCTTCCCAGCAGCTCTTTCCGTTGATCTTCGCGTCGGGCTTTTCCACCAGCCAGATCATCACCACGATTTCCGGTCGCGGCGAAGGGCTGGCCATCGTGCGGGAAGCGCTGGAGCAACTGGGTGGCGATATTACGGTCCAGTCCGAACTGGGCAAGGGTTGCCGTTTCACCCTGCGCCTGCCGCTCAGCCGTTCCATCTTCCGCGCAGTGCTGGTGAAGGTTGCCGACCAACCTTTTGCAATACCAGCCAGTGCAGTCAACCGCAGCCTGCGCCTGCCAGCTTCATCCGTGAAGCAGGATGAGGATGGCACCACGATCCAGATCGATAACCTGAACCTGCCTGTCCGCCATCTGGCTGCCGTATTGTCGTTGCCCGTGCCGCCCCCGCCACAAACCCACCGGAACATGCTGCTGCTCGGTGAAGGCATGCAGCAGATCGCCTTGGAAGTGGATGAACTCCTGGATGACCAGGAAATTACGCTTAAGTCCCTGGGCAAACAGATCAAACGGTTGCGCAATTGCCTTGGGGCAACCATGCTCGGTGATGGCACCGTGGTACCTGTGCTGCACCCACAGGATCTGTATCGGAGCAGCCTGCAAGTCAGTGATGTCATCCGCGTCAGCGCTCCCCTCCCTCTGGCCCGCGCCAAACACCAGGGCCGCATTCTCGTGGCCGACGATTCATTTACTTCTCGTGGGTTGCTGCGCGCGCTCCTGGAAACAGCCGGCTATGCGGTACAGACCGCCAACGATGGGTTGGAAGCATGGAATGCACTACGGCAAGGACAGTTCGATCTGCTGGTGTCCGACATCGAAATGCCACGCATGGATGGTTTTACGCTTACTGCCCGGTTGCGCGCCGATAACTCACGCGCTAATCTGCCGGTGATTCTGGTGACTGCATTGCAGTCGGACGAAGACCGGGCCCGCGGCCTAGAAGTTGGCGCCAATGCCTATCTCGTCAAAGGCGGGCTCGAAACCGACACCGTCCTCTCGACCATCAAACGCTTGATCTAATGGAAAGAGGACATCAGACACCATGCATGTACTGATCGTCGACGACTCCAATGTCAGCCGTATCCTGCTTCGGGCCCTGCTCGAGTCGGGCGGCTTTCAGGTCAGCGAAGCCCATAATGGGCAAGAGGCGCTCGACCAGCTCGACATACTGCGGCCCGACCTGATCAGCATGGACCTGAACATGCCGGACATGGATGGCTTCGAGGCTACCCGGCGCATCATGCAAAGACGCCCCACCCCGATTGCCATGGTGACCGCCAGCGCCAACCTGCAAGGAACGCAGATGGCCATGCGCGCCCTGGAAGCTGGCGCACTGATGGTATTGGACAAGCCCGTCAGCCCGGCCGACCCCGACTTTCAGCTACAGGCAAATATCCTGATCAACACACTGCGTAACCTGGGTACGACCCGTGTACACCAGCCGATGCAGATCAACGGTGAAAACAAGGAAATTGAAACCAGCCTGGCAACCTGGCGCAGTCGCCCACCCAAAGTGGTTGCAATTGGCGCATCCGCAGGTGGTCCACAGGCGCTCAAACAGTTGCTGCCACAATTCACCACCAGCTTTCCATTACCGGTGCTGTTGGTGCAGCACATCACGCCGGGGTTCACCGGCAGCTATTGCGATTGGCTGTCCCAACAAACCACCATGCCTGTACACCAGGCCGAAGCGGGTCACACTGTCCAGCCCGGACACCTGTATGTCGCCCCCGATGACCACCACCTGCTGCTAAATAGCGAGCTGCACATTGTGTTGACGAAGGACGAATATCACCTCTGTACCCGTCCTGCCATCAATGTGCTGTTCGAAAGCCTGGCCAGCAATCTCGGTGGCAATGCTGTCGGCGTGTTGCTATCGGGCATGGGTAACGATGGTGCGCAGGGCCTTGCCCGACTCAAATCACTGGGTGCGCTCACGCTGGTACAGAAACCGGCTTCCGCTGTGGTGGATGGCATACCGCAAGCTGCGATCAACCTGGGTGCGGCATGTTTCGTACAAACACCGCACGGTATTGGTGAAACCATACTCCGGTTGCAACCGGGACATTGACGGATGATCACCAAGTGATCGACGACAGACAATCAGTAATCCATGAAGGGGGGGTCAGTTAAATGCTGCGTGGATTCGATATCTTGATTGCCGAGGACAGTGTCACTCAGGCCGAACAGTTGCGTGCCCTGCTGGAGAGCCACGGCTGCGTTGTACGCATCGCTGCCAACGGCCGGCTGGCGATCGATGAGGTGGAAAAAAGAAAGCCCTCCGTCATCGTCGCCGACGTCGTCATGCCCAAGATGGACGGCTATGAACTCTGCCGTTACCTCAAGGCCAGGCCAGAGACCAACAACATCCCCATCATCCTGGTCACCTACCTCGCCGACCCGCGCGATGTGGTCCATGGCCTGGCTTGTGGTGCCGATAATTTCATCCTCAAGCCCTACGACGAGAAGTATCTGGTCTCGCGGCTGCGCTACCTGCTGGCCAATAACGAACTGCGCTCAAACGACCGGGTTTCCGTCGGGGTCGAGGTGGTCCTTGAAGGCGAGCGCCATTTCATTACCGCTGCACGGCAGCAGATCCTTGATTTGTTGATCTCAACCTACGAACAAGGTGTAAGGCTCAATACCCAGTTGCATGCCAAGCATGTCGAACTGTCCGAATCGCATAGCCTGCTCGACAATCTGTTTCGCTTCTCGTCTGAACTGAGCGACACCAAGACCGAGCAGCAGCTGATCACCTCGGCCCTGCAACTGGTCAGCCGATTCCCTCACAGCCGCCATGCCTGGTTGCTGCTGGCCGACCCCAGCCAGAACGGCAAGCTGGAATATGCTGGCGCAAGCGGCGATATCAGCGAAGCAGATATCGAACGGATTAGCAACACCGCTGGTGAAGACTGCCCATGCCAACATGCAATGCGTAGCGATGGTCAGGTCAATGCCTTCAATGTCGCCAGCTGCAAGGTGATCTCCAGTACCACGCTACATGCCACTGCGCCGCTTTGGCTAGGCAGCGAGCTGATCGGTATCCTCAACGTCGGCCGAGACGATGGCGAAAATTGGCCTGATGCCGAATTGCAGACACTTACCTCTGTCGGCCAGCAACTGGCCATCGCACTGACCCGCGCGCGGCTGTTCGAACGGCTGGAATCACTAGTACAGGAACGTACCCGCGCGCTACGCAAGGAAATGGCTGAACGCGAACGCGCAGAGGTTGCGCTACGCCATAGCGAAGCATTAATGCTCAAGGTGCTGGAAACGCTGCCGATTGGCGTATGGGTTACCGATAATCGCGGCAAGGTCCTGCTACATAACCCAGAAGCCTTGCGTATCTGGGATGGTGGTGCACC
The DNA here is from genome assembly GCF_052601015.1 of Chitinimonas violaceus. Classification (NCBI taxonomy): domain Bacteria; kingdom Pseudomonadati; phylum Pseudomonadota; class Betaproteobacteria; order Neisseriales; family Chitinibacteraceae; genus Chitinimonas; species Chitinimonas violaceus. The sequence continues at coordinate 13,117 of NZ_JBQXDJ010000063.1, forward strand.
CTTCATCGTGTCTGCGTCGGAAACACAAGCAGAAAATACAATGAGCGATGCCGGCAACGCAGCCGTACAGTCCCTCAAAACCACCATCAGCCGGGTATTGGAGGTTGGCGACAGCATTCTTAACGAAGTGCTGCATATCGAATCGCGCGATGGTCGGCAGCGTACCCTACTCAATTCAGCAGTACCACTGACGGACGACCGCAACCGTATTCAAGGCGCGATATTGGTCGAGCAGGACATCACCGCCCAGCAGATCATCGACCAGGAACTACGCATCCGGAACCGTGCCATCGAGGCCAGCGTCAATGCGATCGTCATTACCGACAACCGTCAGGACGATAACCCGATCATCTACGTCAACCAGGCATTCGAGCGCATCACTGGCTACAAACGCGATGCGGTAATGGGACGTAACTGTCGCTTTCTGCAGGGTGAAGATCTTGACCAGCCCGGCCTTGATAATATACGGCGCGCCATCCTCCATGGCGCCGAAGGCAAGGCCCTGCTACGCAATTACCGCAAGGATGGCTCCATGTTCTGGAATGAGCTGCGGGTCACCCCGACGCTCGACAATACGCGCAGCATCAGCCATTACGTCGGCGTACTCAACGATGTGACCGATGCCAAACGCTATCAGGATGAGCTCGAACATCAAGCCAATTTCGATACGCTCACCACCCTGCCCAACCGCAACCTGCTGATGGACCGCATTCGTCAAGCTATTGTGCAGGCCAGCCGCCATAACCAACGCTTCGCCCTCGCCTTCCTTGACCTCGACAACTTCAAGTACGTCAATGACAGCCTCGGTCATTCGGTCGGCGACGCGCTGTTGGTGGAAGTGGCCCGCCGTATTCGCAGTTGCGTCCGTGAATACGATACCGTCGCCCGGCTGGGAGGCGACGAATTCGTGATGTTGTTGCCCGAAACCCGGAGCGAGCAGGAAGCGGAGAATACCTTGCGGCGTATCAATGCCCAGCTTACCGACCCGATTACCCTGCCCGGCCAAGTCGAACTCTACATTTCCGGCAGCGTGGGTTACTGCTTCTACCCCACCGATGGCGAAGATGTGGACGAGTTGCTGCGCAATGCCGATACGGCCATGTACAAGGCCAAGGAACAGGGCAAGAGCCAGATCAGCCGGTTCGAGCTGACCATGAACGATTCGGTGCAACGGCGTGTGGCACTGGAGCGGGACCTGCGTCGCGCCATCAACCAGCACGAGTTGGTGATGTTCTACCAACCACAACTTGACCTTGCCAGCAGTACCCTGTGTGGTTTCGAATCGCTGATTCGGTGGCAACAGAACGATGGCCGCATCATCTCGCCGTTGGAATTCATCCCCGTGGCCGAGGAAACTGGTCTGATACGTGAAATCGATCGATATGTCATAGACGTTGTCTTCCGGCAGGTAAACGAATGGCGCGCCGCCGGCCATAACCCAGGCGAAGTGGCTTTGAACGTCTCCACCTACAGCCTGCAGGAGTACGGCATCGTCGATTACATTGTCGAGAGGCAACGCTTCCACATGATTCCAGCAGACAGCATCAAACTGGAAGTGACCGAAGGCGTGTTGATGAAGAACATCGACCTCGCCCAGCGCATCATGACTGACCTCAAAGCTGTCGGCTTCAAATGGTCCATCGACGACTTCGGTACCGGTTACTCGTCTCTGAGCTATCTGCGCAAATACCCATTCGATCAGCTCAAGATCGACCGCAGCTTTGTCGAGGATGTGCATCTGAACCTCGAAAATGCCTCTGTCACCCGCGCCATCATCAGCATGGCGGCTTCATTAGGCATTGTGGTGATTGCAGAAGGCGTGGAAAAGACCGAACAGCTGGGCTTCCTGCTTCAGGCTGGTTGTGCCCAGATTCAGGGCTATTACTATTCCCCTCCACTGCCAGCCAGCAGCTGCACACAACTGTTGGAAAAGAATGGTGCGCTGTCGCTGCCCAATTTCTCCCTCAACCGCAACCCGCGCACGATTCTCATGGTGGACAGCACGCCCGCCATGCACAGCTACCTGTTACGCGACCTGCGCAACGATGGCTACGACATCCTGAATACAGACAGCCCCGAGGACGCACTACGCATCCTGGCCATCAACGAAGTGGGCGTCATCCTGGCCGACCAACGCTTGCCCGGCACCAGCGGAGCAGATTTCCTGCGCAAGGTGAAGTCGCTGCACCCGAACACGGTGCGCATTGCCATGAGCAGCTATGCCGATGTGGAATCCATCCTGCAGGCCATCAACGAAGGGGCGATATTCCGCTTCATCACCAAACCTTGGGAAGTACAGCAGCTACGGGAACAGATTCACGACGCCTTTACGCAATACGAATTGAACCGTCTGGCTTAGAACCTGTATACGATCTTGCTGCGCAGCTGCTCGTGGTAGATCGTAAACAGGTCTTTGGCACTTGTTTAACGTCTCACGAGCAAGACAAAGTGAGAACGCCCTAGGAAGCGCAATCTACTGAGAGTAATGAGCATTCCGAGAGCATTCTCAACGCTATATCGCCGACGCGCAGCAAACTTTAAACAGGTTCAAAAAGCACAACTACTGTGGTGCAGTAAGCATGGGTTGGTTTTGCGGTGCACGGTGCGCCAGAGAAATCTCATGAGCACTGGTGTGAGACGGCATAGCACTTATTGCCTGAATAAGCCTTTGGCTGTATTGATTGGCGTTTACCAACTCACTGGCGTCAGCCCCTACCGCATCCAGCCGGTACGGAAGCAGTGCAGACAAACCACTGGCGATCTCTATCTCGCCAACCTGTTGGTTGATGACCATTCTGATGCGGCCATTCTGCAGCAGGCTATTTGCGTCGCTGCTAGCAAAGAATTGCTGCAGCTTCCTCAAATTATCGGTATCAGGCGATTCACTAAGTAATAAAGTCGGCTCATAACGTCCCCGCGCCAAGTCCACATCCAAGCACAGCGTCGCATTATCGCTAATACGGTTCGTTAGCAAGAGCGTTGCCGGTTTATGGCTGCCTTGAAACGACAGCGTCTGCCCACCGATGACGATTGAATTGGCATTGATGTGCAAATTGGCAAATATTTGAGGTTTAAGCGCCCCCAGGACAATGTGCTCATTTTCAATGCTGTGCTGCTTGAACACAGAATCCATGGCAAACAGCCACCGCTCTTGTGAATTGGCACTAGCTTCGATCGATATCGCAAGGGGATTCGCAGGCAGGACCACTGAGTAATTGCCACCCAATCCATTCAATATGTAACTCAACTGCCTACGCTCATCCGCGTTACCCAGCGTTTGCAGAATCAACGTACTTTCAGCCGAATCCAAATCTACTCGTACCGGGGTGGCACGAAGCTCTACCTCCAATTTATAAATTCCCCAATCTGTTGGGAATGCATACATCCCCCAGATGAATTGCGAAGCATAATGTTCATGCAGGCGGCGCAAAGCCGGTGCGTTAGCGCGGCGACGTCCCGTCAACTGGTCATAGTCGAAGGTCAATCGGCGGCTGACACCACTCGGTAACAGCACTACCCTTGATCGGCTGGCTGAGAAAGTCTGCTGTCGATTCAGGCCCAAACCGGTATAAACATCGAGCCAGCGAGAGGTGTCTGGGTCAGGCCTTGCAAAGAAATGGTCCCAGCCACCAGTAACCGTATGCCCACTACCACCTCTGGTGGCGTTGACCTCCACGCTGCCGTAATGCAGCTGCCCAGTTCTGAAGTTGATGTGGTCTACTACGGCTCCCGGTGAGAGCTGCCACACCCCATCATGCAACTGAAAACCAGGATGCGAAATACTGGCGGCGATGGCTTCAAACTGTTCCGCTGCGAGATCAAAACCTTGGCGTAGCCGTTGGTAATTGTCAACGAGTGCAGGGATACCAACAGAAAGGCCAACCAGCGGAGTAGCCAATACGCTCAAGCCCATCGCCAATGAACTCGCCCCAGCCAGACTCGCACCAAGCACAGCCAGGTTTACACCACTGCTGACGACAGCCAGTCCCAACTTTGTTTCCACCGCCACTCTGGCTGTCGGATCGGTAGTCTGCTTCAGTTCCACCATGATGGCAGCGATATTGACGCTATCCAGCACAGCACCTGCGATAGGTCCTGCGCGGCCCAATATTTCACTGGCCCGGGCCAGCAAGTTGAAATCTGTACCGAGGGCAGAGCGCACTGTATTAGCCACGTGTGTAGCATCATTTGCCAGCCCCACACTGTTTTGTGCCAATTGACTGTAGATCTGGACTTTTAGCGCATCACTGAGTTCATCGCTGATGTTCAACCCCGAATTACGTGGATTGACACCCATCAATGTCTGCAACATAAATGCGGCATTCATACTATGCGCTGCTTCAGCCTGCCCCAGGCCTGCGCGCATCACTAACCGTTGTTCAGATGCGCGCCATTCAAAGCCGCTGGAGAGATCATTGACCAATACACCAATATCATTAATTCGCGCCGCTTCATCTACTTGATACCAACGCGATTGGCCGGTACTACGCTGAACAAATCGTAATTCGGTACCGCCATTTGCTCTCTCCCGCGTTTGTATCGTCGCTAACCAGTCGTCCTCCAGGCTTTGCTGGCGCTTTACTGTTGCGACAGTCGCTGCCCACTGCTCAGCCATCAGCGCGCTACGCACATTTTTCACTGCATGCAGTTCAACAGCTGCACGATGTTCTGCACTTGGCGCCTCTTCTGCCAATACCAACTGCCGAACCTGATCGCCGACTTGCTGGTGCAAGCTGACCAGACTGGCTCTATCCTCTCTACTCAATGATGAGTGATGCACAACACTTTCGATTTCATGGCCGATAGTCAGTAACGGCTCCAGTTGCAAGGGAGACTTTGCCATCTGGCCAGACTCTGCGTCCCAACGCAACTCAACTTTATGCAAAACATCATGCAATCTGGCGGCTTCCTTTCCGATCCAACCGAATTCCTCGCTCAGAATCTCCTTTTTACCCAGGGCATTGACGCGAACAGGGTATTCACGTGCACTCAAGGACAGTTTCTCTCGACCGATTCCCATCAAATCACCCTGACTCAGCAACCACGCGCCCAACTTGCCCGGCAATGTTTCCGCCAGCGGCAACTGCCTATCCATCAGTCCACAACCCAACAAATCCAGATGAATACCGCGGATTTTGCCTTCCGGCAGTCGAGCCATCAGCTCATCAAGTTCCGCTTGCAACTGCTCCGCACTGAAATTCCCAAACAGGGTCTGACCATTTTCCTGCCGACCATGACCAACCAGCACGATACGTACATTCCCGTCCTGATCCAATTGGAGTGGGGCCATGGCTTGTACTTCGCGCGTCTGTTCATTCCAGCCCAGCACACTACCGCTGATCCCATCATTCAACTGCAGCCACTCGCTATGCCGTGGGTGTTTGCTAAACAGATTCTTAGCAGCGTAAAAGCTGTTGTCGTCTCCATCCAGTTGAACAATCAACTGGCGCCGATAATCCAATACCTGGGAAGACTCAGTAGCATTAAGTGCCATACTGGTCAGCGCTTGTTGGGCTGGAGCCCGCCAGACATCACCACTTAGCCTATCGTTCCGCAGTGCGCCATCACGACGACGCAAACCAATGGCGTATGCTCTAGCCTCCTGGGCGAAGCGTTCATATTCGCTCGCCCCGCGTTGGCCTGATCTCGCATAGTTTTGCAGCAGACGCGCAAGCGTTACCAAACGTTCGATTTTCTCTTGCGGACTGAGCGAAGCTTGTTCACTGTGGTAATTATCCAGGAACGCAAGAATGTCTTCAGAAACTGTGGTTACTCGCTGCCCAGCCTCGGCGATCAGTTCCTGCCGTGTAAAGAGCCACCTTGGAACACTGCGAGTCCCTTCCTGGATTTCTTTTTCTACTGCTTTCATCTCAGCAGCTTCTGCTCTCCAGAGCCTGCCCAATTCAATTTGATCCTCTCTGGCTGGTAGATTTGGCGATCGCCCTGTACTTGGCCGCCGCATATTAAGTTGATCTAGCGCTAGCTGCCTTTGCACTTGTAGATATTTTCTCCCCCAGCTTGGGTAGTTCACAATATCTTGCGCCCATGACGGCGGCTCACCTAACACTGTCCATAGCACATCTGTTAATCCATGGCGCGACACATCACTATTTAGTGATGCTTGCGCTACACCATGTGAGCGGAAATCATGATAGTTGACTGCGCGGGTTCGTAGCTGATCAAGGGCCAAGAATTGTTCTTCCCAGCTCTTCTCATTCGCGATAATGGCTTCCGCTCTTTGACTGGTACCTGCAAACTGGCCAGCACAAATGTCGAGGGCTATGTCATGCCCCCCTAGCTTTGCTATAACGACATAATGTTTCAAGGGCAGAAAATCGCTAGCGCTAGCCCATAGCAGCAATCCCCTGACTTCATAGCCAATATTGCTTCCGTGTAACAATTGTGAAATTCGTTCCGAGGCTGCAGCACTGTTGCCGGCTGGATTAGCGCGCAGTTGCTGTAAGGTGGCGTCATTTCCTATCAACTCGGTCAGTTGGGCTTGCGCCTCGTTATAAGATAACTGCGCCACACCGTTGCGTCGCCGTGCACTACGTGCGATAGCAGTTGGGCGCCTCCATGAACGGCGCAAGTTAAACGCCTCACGAGCCTGCTCTCGACGCTGCAACCCTATAGTATACGCCCGTACTTCTTCTCTAAATGCTGTCATAAACCGTCCAGCATCAAACCAAGCATTTCCATAGTTTTCAGCGATCTCGAATCCAATTAGCTTGGCCAAGTCACTTAAGCGAGCAATTTTTTGCTCTAAATTTAAGGTGTTGGCTACCGCGTGATAACGATCTAGCTCTAAGAGCAGATTGTCATAATTCGCAATATCCCCCCTTATATTTCTCGCTCGTTCACTTAGCCCCTCCCGATCCACCAGCTGTTTCGGTATAGGGCACAAATTAAGATCGATACGGGACTCGACTTCTTTGAAGGGAGCCACTTCCGTTTGATAGATAGATTCCAGTTGACGCTCTTTTTCTGCTTTTTGCGAGGCATTTGGCCGCAATTGTCTTGGACCGGACAATGATTGCTGGAACTGCTGATAAGCACGCCCCCAACGCGGATAGTCCACAATATCCTGAGCCCACTTGGGGAGAGGTCGTAGTACTCGCCAGTTAGCATCAGTCAGTAATGTGGTGGAAGCGGTAGCTGCTAAGGCAGTACTTGCCTCTGCGTGGGAAGCAAAGTCCCGGTAATGAATTGCCTGATCAGCCAATGCACCCAAGCTCGTCAGTTTGTCGGCCCAGATCCGCTCGCTGGCTATGATGGGTGATGCAGCTTCAGGCGGCCTAGCAAACTGGCCTGCCGTCACATCCAGAGCGATGCGATGCTGCCCAATTTTAGCGATTACTACGTAGTGATTATTGAGCAGTGGATCACCAGCACTCTCCCAAAGTTGTATGGCCCTCACCTCATAGGCGATACCATGTTGTCGTAGCAAGTTACTGATGTACTCTGATGCTGCTTCACAATTTTCAGACGGGTTGGAAACATAAGATTGAACAGTGCGATCGTTATCCATCAGTTCTTTTACACTGCTTAATGCTTCGCTGTAGGTTGCCATCTATTGCTCCTTATTATTTGGTGGGTAACTCGATAGAGTTGGGAGTCCGTCGCATTAACTGACGCGACAAACAACTGGGCTGCCCGCGTTTCACAAGACAGACTGAAGCTGCCGAAGCAAATATCTGCTCGGCAAATTGACGACCTCATTTCACTGAAGACGCATCTATCCTTCACAGATCGTGCGTATCAGCTCAATGTCGGCCAGATTGGTTTTGGTAAATCGGGATGATTTGAGGTGCATCATCAAGCGGGTGATACATTTGGCGAGTCGTTGATCCACACTCACCTTTGAATCACGCGATTGATCCGAACCAGCTCCACCTCATCCAGCACGCCTGCCAACTGCGCCAGCTGGACCTGCGCACTTAAATAACCGTGCTTGGCGCCTACAACGCCAGACAGCGCGTCGTAATAGGCTTGCTCTGCCTGCAGCAGATCCAGGTGGGTACGTATCCCCACCTTCGCACCCAGGCGGGTCGAGTCGAGCTTGTTCTGGCTGGACTGCAAGAGCCGTTGCTGGGCGCGTAGCAAGGCAGCCCCGCTGCGCAGATTGCGCCAGGCCTTGTTGATCTCTTCGCTCAGCTGTCGTTTGGCGCCAAGTAAACGGTCCTGTGCTGCCTGCTGGCGTGCTATCGCTTCACGCAATTGCGAGCTCGGACCACCCCCGGCGTAGATTGGCAACGTCAGGTTGATGCCGAGGGTGCTGCCTCGCTGGCGTAGCGGGAAGCTGGCGGGATTGCGGCTGTCGTTGTAGGTTGCGGACAAGGCCACCACCGGCAGATGCAGACCACGCTTCTCCGTGACATCGATCTTGGCCAGGGCCAGTGTTTGTTCGGCAGCACGCAACGCTGGGCTGCCAGCCTGTGCACGCTGCTGCCACTCCTCCAGGCTGATGTCGTCCATGGGGGCGGCGATGACGTCACCGGCTACCTGGGCTTGTGCCGCATCCAGTCCCGTCAGGCGCCATAGCTGCTGGCTATGCTGTGCCAGGGTGTTCTGGTCCCGGATTTCCTTGGCATCCGCACCGTCGAAGCCCGCCTGTGCTTCATCGACCTCCAACC
>NZ_JBQXDJ010000064.1:0-21061 GCF_052601015.1 Chitinimonas violaceus
TTGCCGAACTGAGCTAGGAGCTCGGCGGGAATTGCCGGCAATTCCACCGGCTTGGCTTTCGGTTTGCGAGGCATACATTCTCCTTGGGAGCATGATATGCCTTGAACACGAAATTACTGACAGACCCACGGTGCTTCGCACCAAGAAGTTCGCAGCCTCATGTACCCAAGTACATTCCGGTTTCTGCGCTGCTCTGCACCCTGCTGACAGCTGCTCGTGACAGATCGTGAATAAGCTCTAAGAACCTGTCTAACGTCTGCTGCGCGTCAGCAATACGGCGTTGAAAACACTCTCGGAATGCTCATTTACCACTTGTAAACTCCGCTTCCTCGGGTGTTTCCGCCTTGTCTTGCATTTACCCTATGTAAACGCCGCTTCCTCGGCTGTTTTCGTCTTGTCTCGCTTTAGCTTGCTAGATTTTTAGAAGGTTCTAAGATTTGCAGATGGTCAGCGGAAATTTGAATGTCTAGCCGCCGGTCTTCCCAAGCCGCGCCGCTAAGCGATGTCCGCTTAAACAAATTGTTATACCACGGCTGCGTTTTATACTAGTTGGTGTCTTCACCGTATATGCTGGAAGCAACGCTGAATAAAATGTATACCTAAGACTTTCTTAGCTTTATTTTTTGAGGTAATAACATGTATCCCAAGTGGTTTGTTCTAACTGCATTTCTCGTACTTTCCGGCGGCGCGCTTGCTGCAGACCCAAACGAGAAGCAGTGTACGCAGTGGGTTGACGGTGTTCTCCAGCGGCTGGATATCCTGGCCAAAGCCGGTAACGAGGAGAAGTTTCAAGGTCTTAGCGCTGCTGAAATCACTGCTATGCGAAAGGCCAAGGGCGACTGTGCAACACAGCAAGAGTTATTAAGGCGAGTTGTAGTCAACTAACGCTTAATGCAGTAACCACCCTACGGCCAGTAAATCAGTCTTTTTGTTTTGTACTGGGAGTTGTCGACCGCTTTGCCAAATCTTGGCTAATAGCTGTCGATAGCTTTCGGCTGCGCGCAAAAATCAATACAGAGCGGGTTGCATCCTGCTCGTCTTATTTGTTGCAAGCTCCTTCACGAAATAAAGCGCATTCGTTGGCACATCTACTCTATTGCAAGCACCTTTGCGGCCTGATGAAATCTGCCTAAATGTGCTTTTGTGGTCTCGTTAATCTGACTGAATAGTGCATTGTGGATTCCAGGCTTAGCTGTTGGTGATTTCCATGGCGATGCCTTGCCTTATGCATCGGGTGACAGGTTGGAGCGGTCAGATACGCTCCAGGCCATAGATTGCGAGCTTCTCATATAGGGTTGCCCGCGCAATACCCAAGATACGGGCTGCATCGCTTTTGTTGCCCTTGCTGGCGGCCAATGCTGTACGGATAGCGTCGATTTCAGCACGTTTTACGGTTTCAGCCAGTGGTAAGGGAAGCGTAGAGCAGGCTTGGTTTGTGCAGAGGAAGTCCTTGGCGGTAAGTTCGACATGGTCGGCCAGCATCGTGGCTTGTTCCAACGCATTGCGCAGTTCACGTATGTTGCCGGGCCATGCTTGGCTGACCAACCAGCCAGCAGCTTCCTGGCTGAGTGTTTTACGCGCTGTGCCGCTGCGTAAGGAAATATCCATCAAGAGTTTGTTTGCCAATAGGGCAATGTCCTCCTGACGATCCCGCAGTGGGGGAAGGTGTATGGGCAGTACATTCAGGCGGTAGAACAAGTCGGCGCGAAATTGGCCTGTCTGGACCATGGCTTGCAGGTCCCGGCTGGTGGCTGCAATTACCCTTACATCGATCTTGATCAATTGGTTGGCGCCGTGCGGTTCGATTTCCATCTCCTGCAATACCCGCAACAGCTTGGCTTGGGTTGCGAGGGGGAGATCGCCAATTTCATCAAGGAGCAGGGTGCCGCGATCGGCCAGCTTGAACTTGCCTTCGCGTCCGCGCCGATCTGCACCGGTATACGCCCCTGGGGCAGCGCCAAAGAGTTCGGCCTCCAGCAGGGTATCAGGGATGGCGGCGACATTGAGCGCCACGAAAGGCTGGTGGGCACGAGTGCTGGCCGCGTGGATGCTTTGCGCCAGCAGTTCTTTTCCTGTTCCTGTTTCACCCAGCAGCAATACGGTGGCACCAAGGCGTGCTGCGCGTTTGCCCAGGTCTTTCATTCTTTTGCAGGCAGGGCCTTCACCTACCATGTCGGCAAAGGAATAGCGTGTCGCACGGTCACGGTGGTTATCCCGCCTTACCTGCAAGCGGCCTTGTTGCAGCCGCCTGAATTTATCGACCAGGGGTTTGAGTGGTTGCCATGCGTCGTACAGCATGATGCCGCCTGCACCAATGACCAGACCATCTTCTCCCATGATCGGAAAACGCGACACGACAAACGTCCGGTCACGATAAGTCATGAAATCGAGCAGGATAGGTTCACCTGTACGCAGGACTTCGGGGAGCTTGGTATTGGGCAGAAGTGTGTCGACACGCTGGCCCAGAATGTGGTCGGGGTTCTCTATGCCGAGGATTTCGGCGTAATGCGGATTGATCCAAACAATCCGGGCCTCGGTATTGATGACGACTGCCCCCGCAAACTGCCGATCAAAGACATCGAAAAAGGCACGCTGCAGCACACTCTGTAACCCGGGGTGGGGTAGGGCGTTGGCATCGGGCAGAGTGAGGCCGAGTTTCATCATATGTTGCTTTGGTTGTTGTCTCCTGTGGCGATGGTACGTCAGTCCGTGGTGGATGAGTGCTGCAATGGTTGCGTGTGTTGTGTGTTTGTGTAAAGCTTGTTGGTTTGGCGCGTAGATAAACAAACTGCCCTGGCTTTGCAGGGCGGTTTGTTTAGAACCCGTTCATGATCTTACTGTGCAGCGGTAGTAGGTGCTTATGTGCTGTTCGAAGTTCTCATGTACTTAAGTACATTCCGGTTTCTGCGCTCCGCCAACAGCTGCTTGGGACAGATCATTGAACAAGTCCCAGTGATTGCGAGCAGGTTCCAGGAATTGAATAAGAACTGCACTGACTATGCTTGTACTGCGAGATCACGCACAGACTTTAAAGTTGGATAGTCGGTATAGCCCCGTGCATCGCCGCCATAGAAAGTGCTGGGGTCTGGCGTATTCAAATCCGCGTCGAGAGTGAAGCGGGCCACCAGGTCCGGATTTGCGATAAATGGGCGACCAAACGCAACTGCATCTGCAAGGTTAGACTGGATCAGTGCTTCTGCTTTCACAGCCGTATAGTTGCCGCAATAGAGCAAGGTACCGGTGAAGGCTTTACGTAATGCATGGCGGAATTCAATGGGCACGGCTGGGCTGCCGGCCCAGTCCGATTCGGCGATGTGTAGATAGGCCACCTTACGGATGTTGAGTTGTTCGGCCACGTACAGCCCCATTGCTTCTGCCTCGGCATCCTGGATATCGTGCAATGTGAAATGGGGTGATAGGCGTACACCCACTTTGTCGGCACCTACTTCAGCGGAAATGGCGTCCACGACTTCCAACAACAGACGAGTCCGATTTTCCTTATTGCCGCCGTATGCATCGGTACGTTGATTGGTGTTGGTAGCGAGGAACTGGTGCAGCAGGTAACCGTTGGCAGCATGGATCTCGATGAGATCGAACCCTGCGCGGATGGCACGTCTGGCAGCTTGGGTATAGTCGGCGACAATGCCGGGCAATTCACTGGTCTCCAAAGCCCTGGGGGTATCGGTTGGTAGATTGGCTGCAGTGCCATCGGGTTGGATAACAAATGACTTGGTGTTCTCTGCGCGAATCGCGGAAGGCGCAACGGGGGCTTGGCCATCGGCTTGCAATAAGCGGTTGGATACACGGCCCACATGCCAGAGCTGTAGAGCGATGCGGCCACCTGCGGCATGGATATGCTTGACCACGTTTTTCCAACCGGCTTCCTGCGCATCTGTATAAATGCCTGGCGTCAGCGCATAGCCTTGGCCTTGTTGGGAAATCTGCGTGGCTTCCGAAATAATCAGACCGGCGGTGCTACGCTGGACGTAGTAATCGGCATTCAGCTGGGTTGGGATATCACCCGGCTGGCTGGCACGTGAACGGGTAAGCGGCGCCATGAAGACACGGTTTGCCAACTGAGTACTACCAACACGAATAGGAGAAAGCAGTTTCTTGGTGGACATTGTCATTTCCTTAAAATAGACCGGTCGTCTATAAAATGAAGCCAAAAAATAGCCCGAAGGCTGGTTTGTATTACGGACCAATGCAATGAAGATTGCTTTGGCCAGAACTGCTGCTAATTACGACTCCTCCCATGCCAGGATACCTGCTTACGAGCCACGGCCGAAGAACGCTATGAATCCATGCCAAGCATGGGATTTTGGCTTTTCATACCTGGTAAAACAGCGGGCGTAGGATCGTAAACAGGTTACAGAGATACGCCAGCGGTTATTTACCGCGTTTGAATATTTCGGTGACTTGCTCGCCGCCCGCTCCCCAATTGTCGGTTTCCACTTCTTCAATCACGACAAAGGTCTGGGCGGGATTTTTGTTCAATACATCCTGCAATAGCTTGGTGACACCGGCGATGAGCTCCATCTTCTGCTCTTTGCTGACGCCAGGAGGGGTTACCTTGATATTGACGATGGGCATGCTGACTCCTTTTAAGCAAGTAGTAGGTTGGTTGCGTGTTGAGCCGCGGTATAGGCGGATGGATCCTGCTGCGCCTTGGCAACCAGTGCAGTGCCAAGCCACAACTGATAAAGCGATGCTGCCAATGTATCGGCTGCGGTACCGGGAGGGATGGATCGATCCGCCCGGCCGATAACAATGCATGCTGCTAGACGTTCAATAATGCCGGAGATGCCGCGCTCCAATGTACTACGCATGGAGGCGGAAAGGTCACTTACCTCTCCAGTTAATTTCACTACCAGACAGCGCGATTCGCAGCTGGTTTCACCAGACACCGGGTCGCGGCGTGAGAAGTAGGCATCAAGCTTACTGCGGCCATTGAGCGAGGTGTCGGCGACGATGCCATCCATCGTGGCCAGGTAATTGGTGAAGAAGCGCTCCAGAAGGGCAACACCATAGCCTTCCTTGGATTCGAAGTAGTGATAGAACGAACCTTTTGGCACGCCTGCAGTACCCAATATCTCGCTCAGCCCAACAGCAGCAAAGCCTTTGCCGAGCATGATTGCTTCACCGGTTGCGAGCAGATGTTCGCGAGTATCGTCGAAGTGTCTTTCCATGATGGCTGTATTGTAAGTATTAAATAGACCGGTCGTCTAGTGTAATTTTATGTAAACGCCGTTGACAGGTAATACCGGTAATAGTGCCAACAAAAAACCGCGGAAAGAGAGGAATTACTGGCTAATGCTGAGGTATGGGCTGCTGCACTGCATACAACCCTACAATTTATGGGGGAATAAACATTAGAAGGTGAATGCGATTCTTTCAACCGCCGTTAGTCGAGTGACTAGTGTTGCGGAGATGTCGCTAAGAAAAGCAGGCGAGCAGGCCCATTAATTGCCTGTTTCGCGTGGTTCACTTTTCCCCCAGTGTTGGCAGTGGTTTCAGGGATAAAACCTAGAACCAGAGCGGATTTTAGAGGTGTTTACCCCCTTTAAGCCAAGCGGGCTAACATGTCTATATTTCAAGATGAAGTTGTAACCCTACCGTTCGTCGGATTATGACCATCGCGTTTTGGCCAATCCCCCCTTTCTTGACTACTACCCAATAGTCTTGTGCCAAATGTGTAGCCCGAAATGTGGGGTACACGCCAAGGACGTAATCAGCGTGTATTTCCTGATTACGCGTCGTTCCCTGTAGCTTGCAATTCCGTCTTCAGCATGCCCGCAGCCAAAACTATTGCTGCTGGAGAGGGGCCTTGTTTCGAAATTGAATCGGGCCAAAAAGTACAAGCACGTAGCGCCTTCTGCTGGCGCGTTGTGCGAGAAACGGCACTCTGGATCTATCCGGTTTAGGGTGAGGGGCGGTTGGGTAGGCCGACTATCACACGGTGAGCTCGACCAAAATTGGGGAATTTTCCCCGGGTGAGGAGCGGAGGAAGTCAGTCATGAAGCCAGTGCTTTACGCAGTTGCACGTCCTGCAGTTCTATCGATCCTGCTAATAGGGGCCTGGAATGCGATGGCCGCAGAACGGGTCAACCTAGATGGTTACTCGGTCGATCAAGCGAATATCCCGACTTTGACCAGTGGTCGGGCCAGCGTACAGGCTATGTTGGGCCTGGCTGCCGGGGAGCTGAAACCCCAACGCAGCCAGACCTATGCCAGCGGTAAGGTGGTGACGCGATATCAGCAATATCATCAAGGTATTCCAGTCCTTGGTGAGACCGTTGTGGTGGAACAGCAGTCCACCGCAGCGCAACCAGCATTCAGCGGTACCTTGCTCAAGGGTCTTGCCAATGACCTGCCTGCAGCCAAACCCACATTCAAGAGCGCCGATGTGCTCAGCCAGGCCAAAACCTTGGCTCGCGTACAAGGTGCGACTGAAAATGATCAGGCAACCTTGTACGTTCAGCTAGATGACCGCATCGTCCGCCTGGTTTACATGGTGTCTTTCGTCGTTCCAGATGCTGCCAAACCTAGCCGTCCATTTTTCCTGATTGATGCGAACACCGGTGCAGTGCTCAAGCAATGGGAAGGTCTGAACCATCGCGATGCAACTGGCCCTGGCGGGAATACCAAGACCGGCAAGTACGAATATGGCACTGACTTTGGTCCACTAGTGGTAACGGACGACTGCACAATGGACAGCAGCAATGTCGTCACTGTTAATTTGAATGGTGGCACCAGCGGCACAACACCCTACAAGTTCGATTGCCCACGTAATACAGTTAAAGAAATCAATGGTGCCTTCTCTCCACTGAACGACGCACATTATTTCGGCAATGTCGTGTTCAACATGTACAAGGACTGGTTTAATTTACGTCCAATCAGCCAAAAGTTGATGATGCGGGTTCACTACAGCCGCAATTATGAAAACGCATTTTGGGATGGAAGCGCCATGACATTTGGTGATGGCGCCAGCACGTTCTACCCCTTGGTATCGCTTGATGTGTCGGCACACGAAGTCAGCCACGGGTTTACGGAGCAGAATTCCGGCCTCGAGTATTACGGAATGTCGGGTGGTATGAATGAGGCCTTCTCCGATATGGCAGGTGAGGCTGCTGAGTACTATATGAAGGGTACCAACGACTTCAAGGTAGGTGGCGAGATCTTCAAATCTAGCGGCGCGCTGCGCTACATGGATGATCCTCCTCGCGATGGTCGCTCAATTGGCCACGCTCGTGACTACAACGATAACCTGGATGTGCACTACTCCAGTGGTGTGTACAACAAGGCTTTTTATCTGTTGGCTACCAAGCCTGGATGGAATACCCGCAAGGCATTCGAAGTCATGGCGGATGCCAACCGTCTGTATTGGAAGAACGACAGCACCTTTGATGAAGGCGCTTGCGGTGTAGAAAAGGCTGCTGAAAACCGTGGTTATCCCAAAGCGGATGTGACTTCGGCATTCAGTGGTGTGGGTGTAGGTTGTGTTACACCACCTCCTCCAGGCAGCAATGTGCTGGTCCGCGGTATCCCTGTGCCTAACCTTGCAGCAGGCAAGGGTGGACAGATCAAGTACACCATGGTCATTCCATCGGGTGCTTCGAACCTGACCTTCAAGATCTCTGGTGGTTCGGGTGATGCTGATATCTACGTCAAGTTCGGTGCCGCACCGACACTGACCTCGTATGACTACCGGCCATATCGTTCGGGAAATAACGAGACAGTGACGATCCCGACACCGAAGGTAGGTACCTACCACATCATGTTGAATGGCTACAGCGCCTTTAGCGGCGTGACGCTGGTGGGTAATCACCGGTAAGCCTTCGATGCCCGCCCCGTCAGGGGCGGGTTTTTTTCTTTTGTATCGACTATCAATACCAACGGCGATAAACCGTTGGCAGAAGGAGCGTACTGTATGCAATACAAGTTGCTTAGCCTGCTGGTAGCTGGTGCTTTTATATTCAGTCCAGTACAGGCTGCCCCCAAAAAAATTTGGATCACCGTCGGTGATGCCGCTTATGCCCAGTTACAGAAACTGTCACCCAGTGTTGTTGCTGCCGAGAGCCAGGCAATGCCAGGCAGCGCTGGCAACAGCCCATCGGTACTGGCGCATCCTGAAAATGCAAAGTTCGAGCACGCCCACGTGGTCGAAGTCGAAGAGTCATTGCTGTCGGGTTTGAGCGAAGCTGTTCACCATGAGCTACGTCGTTGTGGCGGCTATATGGCGCACAACAGCAAGGAAGAAGCCCTGGCTGCATTGCAAACCCCAGCCACTGTTGTGGATATGGCTCGTCCCAGCTATGCGATCGATAACCAGGCTACGGTAACGCCGCTCCTGTCACAAATGCAGGACAGCAACATCGCCAGCACGATTGGTGACCTCAGTGCCTTCACCAATCGGTATTACACAACCAGCCATGGCGTGAATGCGTCGAACTGGATCATGCAGCGCTGGCAACAGCTGGCTGCGGGCCGTACCGATGTCACGGTCGAACAGTTTACCCACAGCGCCTATCCGCAGAAGTCGGTCATTCTGACGATCAAGGGAACGGACAACGCCAGCGAAGTAGTGGTGATGGGTGGTCATCTGGATTCGATCAATGGCAGTGGTACTACTGAAACGACGCGTGCACCTGGGGCAGATGATGATGCATCCGGCATCGCCAGCCTGACTGAAGCGCTACGGGTGATGTTGGCTTCTGGCTATAAGCCACGTCGTACCATCAAAGTCATGGGTTATGCCGCTGAAGAGCGTGGGCTACTCGGTTCGCAGGATATCGCCAAGAAGTTCAAGGCCGACAATATCAATGTGGTTGGTGTGTTGCAGCTGGACATGACCAATTACAAGGGGGCGGCCAATGATATCTATATCTTTACCGATTACACCGACAGCCAACAGAACACCTTTATCAGCAATCTGATCACCACCTACTTGCCGACACTGACCATTGGTAGTGACCGCTGCGGCTATGGGTGTTCAGACCACGCCTCCTGGTACAACCAGGGTTATCTGACTTCGATGCCATTTGAAGCCTCGTTTAGTCAGGACAATCCGAATATCCATACTGCTAACGATACCTACGCAAATATGGGTAACCAAGCCTTGCATGCGCTGAAGTTCAGCCGGCTTGCTGTGGCTTTCGCGGTGGAGCTGGGTAGCGATGGCCCTATCGTACAGCCACCGGGTGATAAGGTAGAAAACTTCAATGGCAGCTTGGCTAAGGGCCAGAAAGCCAACTTTGGTCCGTTCAAGGTTGGTGCTGGTGGTAAATTGGTAGCGGATATGACGGGGTCTGGCGATGCTGACCTCTATGTACGCAAGGGAAGTGTACCAACCACCAATGCGTACGATTGCCGGCCTTATAAATCCAATTCGACCGAAAGTTGTACGATTAATATGAGTGCCAACGGCGATGTTTATGTGATGCTGAATGGCTATGCAGCAGCAACCTACAACTTGAAAGTGACTTATCGTCCTCAATAAGTTGTACCAATAAAAAGCCCCGCTTTTAGGCGGGGCTTTTTATTGGTTACGAGCCTTACAGCGATGTTGAGCAGCATATAAGCCTTGATCACGGCTGGGCAGTAAGATCGTAAACAAACTCCTAGTCCCACTGTGGGGCAAAGTCAGGATTCGCCAGCCTCTCCCCTCGCTCCAGGCCAGCAATCGCCTGTATGTTTTCCGATGTCAATTGCAACCTGGTTGCCTCCAGGTTGGCTTTTAGATTTGTGCGCTGGGTAGAGGATGGAATAACTGTAAAGCCTTGTTGTAAAGACCAAGCCAAGGCTACTTGTGCTGCGGTAGCCTGATGTTGAGCAGCAATCGCTTGCAAGATCGGGTCGTACAACACTTTGCCATAAGCCAGGGGCATGTAAGCCGTGATGGCGATGCCCTGGTTGCGTGCATAGTCGATGATTTTCCGGCTTTGCAGGAATGGATGGATTTCTATCTGCAGATCACTGATTTCACTGGCACCCACGGCAGCAATCGCCGCTTTCAAATGGGTAATGGTGAAGTTGGATACGCCTATCTGCCGGGTCAACCCCAATGCTTTTGCTTCTGCCAAGGCATGAATGTAATCCGCAACCTGTAGCGCATCGCGTGGTGCAGGCCAGTGGATCAGTGTCAGGTCGACCTGCTTGGTTTGTAATTTCGCCAAGCTTTCACGAAGGCTGGGAATAAGCTTTTCACGGCTCAGGTTTTCGGTCCAGATCTTGGTGGTAATCGAAATGGCTTCACGGCTGATCCCGCTGGCTGCGATGGCTTCGCCGACTTCAGCTTCGTTGCCATAAATCTGAGCAGTGTCGATAAGCCGGTAGCCAAGTTCCAGGCCGTTGTTTACCGAGTCAATAACTTGTTGGCCTTGCAGGCGGAAGGTACCGAGGCCGATGGAGGGGTTTTGCATAGCGGTTCCTAGTTGAAATTTAACAGGTGATGCAATGGGGGTCGTTTCAATGCATGGCAACGACTGGTCGGGTATTTGAAGTAACTGAGGTTTGTATTGGGTCACGCTGATCGAGGTAGCCGCTCAGGCGAGTCAGACCATAAGCCAGCAGTACCACCAGTGCGCCGATCCAGCCGGTATGGCGTAAGCCCAGTTGTTCAACGATCAACCCGCCACCCCAGGCTCCGCCGGCAATGCCGAGGTTGAATGCAGCGATATTGAGGCCTGATGCCACATCGACAGCCTGAGGACTAAAGCGCTCAGCCTGCTTCACGACATATACCTGCAGGCCAGGGACATTACCGAAGGCGACTGCTCCCCACGCCAATACGGTTGCGAGGACTAACCAGGGATTGCTGGCGGTGAAGCTCAGGACCAGCAATACCGCTGCCAGCAGCAGAAAGATCTGCTTCAGTGCAGCAGTAGGGCCGAGTCGGTCGGCCAATTTCCCACCCCATAAATTACCGATGGCGACCGACACGCCATATACCAGCATCACAAGCCCAACCATCTGGGCACTGAAGCCTGCCAACTGCTCAAGGATCGGGGCAAGATAGGTAAAGGCGATGAAACTGCCACCGTAACCAACGGCTGTCATGGCGAACACCAGCAACAGGCGGGGTTGAGCCAACACCTTGGCTTGGGTGAGTAACGAGGCAGGCGGTTGGTGGTTGAGTCCACGCGGTATGAACAATGCACTGCCGATGAAAGCCAACACGCCCAAGCCGGCTACCGCGAGGAAGGTTTCCCGCCAGCCAAAGTGCTGACCGATAAAGGTACCGAGTGGAACGCCGGTAACCAGGGCAACCGTCAGGCCAGTGAACATGATGGCGATAGCACTGGCGGCTTTTTCCTTGGGTACAAGGCTGGTTGCAATAGTGGAACCAATCGAAAAGAACACGCCGTGGGCAAGGCCGGTCAGTATCCGTGCAAGGATCAGCGAGGTATAACCTGGTGCTTGCCAGGCTAGTAAATTGCCGACGGTGAACAGCGCCATCAAGCTCAATAGCAATGTCTTGCGCGGCAATTTCCCGCTTAGGGCGGTCAGTACCGGTGCGCCGATGGCTACACCTAATGCATACAGGCTGACCAGCAGGCCGGCGGATGGCAGACCGATTTTCAAGTCGGCAGCAATGGTGGGTAACAGCCCGACGATAACGAATTCGGTGGTGCCGATGGCAAAGGCGCTGATGGTAAGCGCGAGTAGGGCAAGTGGCATATGCAAGCTCCTGTTGGACGAGGCTTGCAGTGTCCGCGCTTTACCTTTGCGGAAAAACCACTGAAACTGCATAAGATATTTGCTTGGTATGCAAGAATGAAAACAACGCTGGAGGAATTGCAGGTATTCATTACGGTGGTCGATAGTGGTTCGATTACCGCTGCGGCGACCCAGCTGGGCCAGACTGTGTCAGGTGTCAGCCGTACGCTCAGCCGGTTGGAGCAGAAACTCGCTACTACTTTGCTTCGACGTACCACCCGCCGATTGGCGCTGACAGAGGAGGGCAGTAGTTTTCTGGTGCATGCCCGGCAAATCCTGGCTGCCGTGGATGAGGCGGAGGACCAGATGGCGCTGCGTCGCCAACAGCCGGCAGGTCGTCTGCGGGTTAATGCGGCGGTCCCATTTTTACTGCATGTCATCGTGCCTCTGGTAGCGGGTTTTTGCCGCCGTTATCCAAAGATCGAACTGGAACTCAACAGTGATGACCAGTTTATTGATCTGTTGGAGCAGCGCACTGACGTTGCCATCCGCATCGGCACATTGCGCGATTCCACTTTACATGCTCGGCCGTTACGCAGCAGCTGCCTGCGTATTCTTGCGAGCCCTGCTTATTTGGAGATTTACGGCCAACCCAAAACGGTGGATGACTTGACCAATCACTGCTTGCTGGGTTTCAGCCAGACAGAGAGTCTTAATCACTGGCCCTTGCATAATGCGCAGGGGGAGCGCCTGTTGATCAAGCCGGGCATGATGGCGTCCAGCGGTGAAACACTACGGCAGCTGGCACTGCAAGGCATCGGTCTGGTATGTCTCTCGGATTTTCTGACGTGGCAGGATCGGCAACACGGCAATCTGGTACAGGTTCTGGTCGAGCAAACCTTGCCGGAGCGCCAGCCTATCCATGCGGTGTATTACCGTAACACCCAGCTTTCTTCACGGATTGTCTGTTTTCTTGATTATCTGGTTGAACAGATGACATGGCCAGATTGATAGCTTGATCGCGACAGATCGTAAACAGGCTTCAAGCGGTTCGCTAATCAGCCGAATTTCACCGACCGCATCGACAAAGATGCTTCATGAAAGCCCTCGTACGGGAAGCTGATGGCATCATCCGCCGTACTGGCCCCAAAGGCGTACAGCAGGGGTAGATAGTGTTCCAATGTTGGATGTGCGGTACGCCACAAAGCATGTTTGCTGCGGTCTTCCGCCAGCAACTGGGTAAGGTCGCGCTGCAGCAGCGCCTGCTTGATCAGCTCATCAAAAGCGAGTGCCCATTCAAAGGTAGGTATGCCAGGTGTACTGTCGATCATGCGCAGGTTGTGGACGATATTGCCGCTGGCCAGAATGAGGACCTGTTCCTTCCGTAGACCGTGCAGCTCATGGGCCAGTGTCACATGCTCATGCAGCTGCAATCGTCCGTTTAGGCTGAGCTGCACAACCGGGATATCCGCCTTTGGGTACATATGGCGCAGTACAGTCCATGCACCATGGTCGAGCCCACGTTCACTGTCGATTCCTGCTTTGGCATCTTGCAAGTCATGGGCAAGTGTTTGCGCCAGCATCGGCTCGCCCGGGCTTGGATAGCGTATTTCGTATAAGGGCTGAGGAAAGCCACCGAAGTCGTAAATGGTTTGTGGTTTGGCGCTACTGCTCAGTAGCGTACCGTCAGTCAGCCAATGCGCGGATATCACCAGAATGGCGCGTGGTCTGGGCAAGTCGGCACCCAGCTTGGTCAGATGGCGCGTGAAGGCATTATCGAGAAGGGCATTCATCGGTGAGCCATGCCCGATAAACACGACCGGCATCTTGGCGGGTGTGGCTTTTGTCATTTGGCGTTTCGCCGCCCGTGCGGCCGGGTGAGCCGCGACCATGCTGAGTATGGCTTGGTGCAGGAATTGACGTCGGTACATGGCACGCCTCGATCAGATTTGACGTTGAGGTTGGCTGGGGCGCAATGCCAATGCACCATCGCCCAGCAATGTAATGACCAATGCGATCACAAAAAGGAAGACGGGGTATTCCCAGCCACCATTGGGGTTGCTGAACGACCAACCGTTGTGAAAGTGCGCGAGAGATGCTCCTAGCAATACCGGCATCAGGCTGACCGCAACCCAGCGGCTGTATACCCCCAGAATCAGCAGGACCCCGCCACCAATCTCGGCAAATACAACCGGGTAGGCCACCCAACCGGGTATGCCCAGTGACGCGAAGAATTCGGCAGTGCCCGCCAGCGTGAATACCAGTACTTTTGTAAGGCCGTGTGCGAGGAACATGGTGCCGAGTGCCAATCGTAGGGCTAGGGCGGCATAGGGTGCAGTTTTGTAGTCGATCATCGTTGTATTTCCATCTATCTAATCAGGACGGGCTCGATTGCTTGAATGCCCGTCTTCAGTTTGGTTAGCTAAGTAGCATTGATGTAATGCGCCAATTGAATGACACCACTGTATTGCTAACCAGATAGCAGATAAATAGCGATTCCATTGAGGGTTTATTGCATAGCAGTACACAATGAGCCTATCGACTTCTGTTCGGTCACGGTATGGATACTTTATTAAGCATGCGGGTGTTCCGCCGGGTAGTAGAGGCGGGTAGTTTTGTTGCAGCAGCAGAGCAGCTGGGCTTGTCTGCAGCCATGGCTAGCCGGCACGTGGCACATCTGGAACGCCATCTTGGGGCGCGGTTATTGAATCGCAGTACCCGTCACTTGAGCCTGACAGAGAGTGGCACGAGCTACTTTGAAAGTTGCCGCAGCATGCTGGATGACCTTGGCGAGGCCGAAGCTGCCGTTAGCCAAGCAGGTAGTGCACCACGCGGTCAATTGCGCATCAGTGCTCCGGTCTCTTTCGGGGTACGCCATCTTGGGCCTGCGATTGGCGACTATATTGCCCGCTACCCCGATGTAATGTTGGATCTGAATCTGAACGACCGGGCAGTGGAATTGGCTGAAGAAGGCTATGACCTGGCCATCCGGGTAGGGCAGAACCCAAATCCTGCTTTGATTGCGCGCAGGCTGTGTACGGTGAAACTGGCGCTTGTCTGCTCGCCCGACTATGCCAAGCGCTATGGCTTACCTGCGACGCCAGAAGCGCTGCTTCAGCACCGCACTATTGGTTACGCTTATTCGGTGGAAGGGGAGCATTGGAACCTGATAGGCCCCGATGGCCCACGTAGTTATCCGATCCGACCCATCCTGCGTGTCAATAATGGCGACTTGGCGAGTGCTGCGGCCATGGCTGGAGTAGGCATCACATCGGAGCCCACCTTCCTTGTTGGCGACGATCTGCGTGCCGGTCGTTTGATCGAAGTATTGCCTGACTACCCACAAACCCAGTTGTCGCTCTATGCCGTCTATTTGAGCCGTCGTTTCTTATCGGCCAAAGTTCGTACCTTCATCGACTTTTTGGCAGAACGTTTCAGTGATGAGCCTTATTGGGATGCGGGACTAAACACCTAGGGATTACCCAATTAGGTTGAACTTGCTGGCGTGCAAGTAGTCTGCCTTGGCTTCGCGATTATGTTTTTGGCATAACCGATTCCGACGTCAAAACGTCAACCAAGCTAATAAATGAATGCCAGTTACATGGTATTGGGGGATTAAATGTACTTTAAGATAAATAGTTTGTTGTTGGCATGCCTTGTATCTTGTGCAAATGCTGCAGATTTGATGAGTTTTTGGGATGCCCCGCAGTCTGGCGCAAATAGCTTCAACAGGCTTCCACCCGATCAGAAGTATTTCAATGCATTACATAGCTATGGTGCCAGTTGGGTACGCCTGACGTATGAAAAATGGAAGCCTGCTAAACGGGATTTTTTGATTGGGAATGCGGATCGTTATACGGGACTCAACAAGCGAGACTTGGCCATTCTTAAAGCCAGCCTTGATCGGGCACATAAAGCCGGTTTGAAAGTGGTTGTTACGCCAATATCGATCCCTGGTGGACGTTGGAGTCAGGAAAATGGAGGGAAGTTCGATGGCCGAGTATGGAAAGACAAGGCTTATTGGAAGCAAAACCAGATGTTTTGGCGAGATCTGGCCAAGGAATTAAAGAATCATCCTGCGGTAGCTGCCTATAACCTCGTTAACGAGCCGGCACCGGAATTCAATACCACCCTGTCTGAGCACGCCCCTCGAACAGAGATGGTACGTTGGTATGAAAAGGAAGCCAAAGGCACTGCAAGTGACTTGCCTGATTTCTATCAACAAATTGTCGCTGCAATTCGCAAAGTGGATGCAGCGACCCCCATCATGCTTGATGCTGGTTGGTACGCTGCGGCAGATACATTTGGGTACTGGCAAAAGCCTTTAGACGACCAGAAGGTTTTGTACAGCTTTCATATGTATGAACCCTACGAATTCACGAGTTCACCGAATACAAAGCGAGCCAAGCCTTATCCCTATCCTGGCGAGGTACCCTACGGCGGGAAAAAGGTGCAATGGGATGCAAAACGCGTTGCGGACTACCTGCAAGTACCAATGGATTGGGCGAAGGAACATAAGATCCCTGTCAATCGGATGGTCGCGGGCGAGTTCGGTTGCATGCGGCTATTACCCGAGTGTGGGCAATATCTGGAGGATGTACTCAAGGTATTAGACAGCCATCAATTGCACTGGGCGTTTTATAGCTTCCGCGAAGATACCTGGGATGGCATGGATTACGAGTTGGGCAAAGCGCGTGTGCCATGGGCATATTGGAAGGCAATGGAAGAAGGCAAGCCCGATCCGCTGCCACGTAAGGCAACACCGCAGTTTGAACCGATCCGCAAAAGACTGGCTGCCAAGAAAGCACAGGCTGAATAGTCCCGCATTCTCGTGTTCGGCTTAGATCCTGTACACAATCTATACAACGTAGCCTTGACCAGGGCTTACGTGTTGCTCTGTGCCCTGCTGACAGCTGTGTGCGACAGATTGTAAACAGGCTCTTAGCACTTACTTAGAATGGCGGAAGGAGGCGCGCGTTTTCACAGCGAGCTCTTCGGTTGGCTTCTCTCTCTCGGTTCATGAGCGAATGTAATATCCACAGACTGTGTTGTAGTCTTTGGGGCGTCGCCGGAGAACGACCCATGCCTTTGGCTGTAGTGCATGTTCCGCCGAGAACTTGTTTATGTTCAATTGTGTTGAGTGTTCGCATCATTGACTTTCGCAGGGAGAGGAGTACCAGCCCAGAGTGTTCATGGACGAAGTGGTAAATTAGTGTTTTATGAATTAGATTGGTTCTACTTCCTTACCCACTCTGTCCGCTTGTTTGTGGAAAAGGCGCTCAACAGGATGCAAAGGTCAGCAAAGGGCAGGATGCGTATCCCCTTGTTTATCCTTATTAAATGTTCCATGTGCGACTAGGAACCGCGGTTATAGGTCTTCTTGTCAGTAGGCTGATTGTTCTGCTTCAGAACGTTAGTACGGCTGGTTTTACCGCCACTGTTTTGAAACCTGTCTAAGTTTTGTCACAAGCAGTGGTCAGCGGGGGGGCAGAGCAGCGTAGTAACTTGGTGCATGAGGAATACGAGCAGCGTATAAGCACTGATCACAACTGCACAGTAAGATATTGAACAGTTGCTTAGGTTGGCAGTCTGGCTTCTTCGTATTGAAGGTTCTGGGTCGCTTGGGAACCCGCTTCCTTTTTCTGATGATTACCCGCCAATTATTTGAGCTGTCTTCTTATTCGATGGGTATAATCGCGCCACTTCGCTAGGGGTAAGGCTGCTCGGCTGTGTACAGATAGCTCTGTTCCGGGGTACAGCGCTACTAAGTAGTGCGGAGAAACCTCAGCTTGCCCTGAAGCGCTTCAAAATCATGCAGGACGAGCAGAGCTGAAGAGATGCCAAGCTTTTGGTGTTCAGAGACGATTCAGCTTGCCCTGTTGTGTTGCCTCTGTAGTTAAATGGATATAACGGCCCCCTCCTAAGGGGCAATTCTGGGTTCGATTCCCGGCGGGGGCGCCAATTCGGCGCGTTGCTTGTTCTCTTGCGCGGTCTTGGCTGCTGCGTCAATGCCCAATCTGATGTTCTCCGGATTCGTGACGGTTACCTGCTCATTGAATGGTGGAAACATCGGTTTTACCGGGTGTTCAAAGCGCACCAGAATGTCATAGTAGCTGCGCACGTTCTCCACAAAAATCACAGTCTCGCCGCCGCGCGCAAATCCGTACTTTACGGTGCTGAAGTACTCATAGTTACGCAACAGCGGAATAACAGTTTTCAGATCTGTCCAGCTGTCCGGGCTTTTCTTTTGCCGACGCGCAAGAATGCGGGCGTCTTCCAGATGCGCCATCCCGATGTTGTAACCCGCCAGCGCAAGCCAGGTTCGATCGGGTTCGGGAATACGTGCCGGTAGCTTGTCCTTGAGTATATTGATGTACTTCGCTCCGCCCTGAATGCTTTGCTCCGGGTCCAGTCTATCCTTTACACCTAGCCGATCCGCCGTATCGTTGGTCAGCATCATCATTCCGCGTACCCCGAAAGCGCTGGTGGCATAGGGATCCCAATGGGATTCCTGATAGGCAAGTGCGGCGAGTAATCGCCAATCGATTCCCTGACTCGCTTCTGCTTCCACAAACAGGTTCCTGAAGCGAGGAAGAACGGTGTTTCTTCGGCTGAGGAAGGTAGTAGCGTCGATGGGCTGCAAGCGCTTGGCATGACCGTAATAGCGATCAATCAACCTGGCCAGTGTGCCATCCTCCTGAACACGTTTGAAGTAGCGTTGGATCTGATCAGCGAACTCTGGTGGGGCATCGGTAGGCCAACCCCAGGAGAACGGTTGCGGGTCTGATGCGTTGAAAGCCATACCTACACCCGGGTAGTAATTTTGTGCGACCAGAGCGGAATGGGTACTTACGATGGCGTAGTCGATCAGGCCCGAATCGACTTTCTCGATAAGTTCTTCCGTATCCTGATGCTCAGCTTCCTGCCATTTCAACGCTGGGTATTGTGCCTGGATAGCTCGTATACCTGGGGCAAGCAAGCTTGAAACCAGTACTTTGCTGTCGCCAAGGTCGGCCAGATCGCGTGGTTTGCGTTGTTGGTTGCGATACATCAGTACCGGTTGCAGTGTCAGGTACGCTGGCCCGAAAGTGACTTTCTTGTTTACCTGCTGGGTAATGCCAACACCCAGGTGTGCTTCATGGCGCGCTAGTCGGTTGGTCATTTCACTGGCACGTGGCGCGACCACGAATTTGACCTTCACGCCGATTTCTTCGGCAAACCGGGTGACCAAGTCGTATTCTAAGCCTGCATATTTGCCTTCGGCATCGATATAGAAACTGGTGCTGCCATTCCTTATCAAAACGACTAACTCACCTGATTGCGCCAGTGGTGGTACTGGTTTGATTACAGGTGGTTTCGGCACAGGCATGCAGGCGGTTAGTCCCGCAAGCGTTATCCCAATTAGTCGTTTCCACATCGAGTCGGGTATCTCAAATATAAGTTCAATACATTATGCCACGGGCATCGATTTGAGCCTCGAGATACGGCTGAGTTGACAAGCCCGCGCCAGATGGACACAATGCGCGGCTTCGAGCAGGAGAGGTGGCAGAGTGGTCGAATGTACCTGACTCGAAATCAGGCGTAGGTGTATGCCTACCGTGGGTTCGAATCCCACCCTCTCCGCCAGTAATAGCAAGGGCTTCCGTTGAAAAATGGAAGCCCTTTTGCTTTGGTGTTTTGCTCCGCAATTCTTCCTTTGCTCCGCAAAAGCGTTTCTAGCGCGTCGGCTTGACCAGTTTTCCAGCACGGTTTCGCACATAAGCTGCAGTCATCGTTGAGGTTGTATGACCAAGTTGGTCTTGTGCTGCAGCAATGCCCGAAACCATTTCTTTCTCAGTTGCTGCTTTTGCGCGCAGATCCCGGAATTGCCAAGTTTGCCCTGAGCGGCTTCGCGCCCGTTCAAACTTTGAACGAATGGTACTCATCTCTAAAGGCGTACCATCGTTATCTACCAATAACTTTAAACTTCGCACTGCAAAAGCATGTTTCCTTTTTAAGATACGATCAATTAAGGCCGCCAACTCCCCGACTATCGCAATACGTAGCTTTATTCCGGTCTTGTTTTGCTGTAACCACAGTGCACCATCCCGCAAATCACTTTCAGTCATTTTAAGTAAATCTGCTGGGCGTTGACCGGTAAGTAGCGCCATGTCCATTGCATCGCGTAATGGCTGGTCTGCTTGTTGCCACACAGCCATGTAGGCAGGTTCATCTACATAAACGTCCCTACCTTTTTCTTTATGTCCGCTTACTCCCTGGCAAGGATTTTGGCGATCGGTGTATCCCCATTCTCTTGCTTTGTTCCAGATGTGACTGAATAGCGCTTTCTCTCGGTTGGCAGCAATTTGCCCGAGAGTATTGTCGACTTTTATGGGTTGCTTACCGCCAGCTTTACGTTCTAAGTTCTTACTTTGAGCGACCTGAATTGCATGCTTATTTCGCCAGTCTAAATATTGCCGAATGTGTAGAGGCTCGATTTCACTTAGAGGACAAGGCGGGTTATCAAAGAACTGATAAAGCATTGCCAGCTGAGTTAGGTTGTCCTTCTGGGTTCGCTCGGCTTTGGTTGGAATTATTTCTCGCAAATAGCGCTCAGCAACATTGCGGAAGGTGATTATTTTTGCAATGGGAGTAGGTGAATACTCGAGTTCTGCCCAACGTCGAATGGCTTCAACATAGTTATCGCCTAGCGGTAACTCCCGACGGGGCGTCCCTCCGGAGTCATAGTAAAAATATACCTTCCCTGATTTCTGACGTCGTGCGCGCATCCTGGTAGGTAGGTTTAGATTCTTGGTCGGTTTTCTACCCATCTGTTAGGTTGCCTTTTGTAAAGCCCGTGGCGACCAGGCAGATTTGGGTTGCTCTCTTTTCTCTGTGCCTACTAAAGCCGCGACGGTCACAATTGGCCGGCCTGCAGCGTTGATGACAAAGGGGATGCCCGATGTTCTCAACCAGTTAATTTGCCGTTGATCTCGGCTTAAACCCAAACGACCAACTTTAATGCCGCTGAGTTCTGCCATTTCGTCTTGTGTAAGAAACAGTCGGTTGCTCATGGTTAGCTTCCTAAGCACACGTTTAGGTTGTCCAACGTCTTCGAGTCAAACGGATGAAGCGGTACAACGTTGTAGGCAATGCCGTCAGGGCAAATAGCCGAGAAGACATGTTGAGAACCCCAAAGCCCCGTGCTCGTTGGCATCCAGTGGAAATTGCTTAGCTCATTTAGTAATTCGTCGTTTGTACAAAGACAGTACGTTTGCTTTAAGAAAACAACTGAGGGGGGGTCTGTCAGTAATTTCGTGTTCAAGGCATATCATGCTCCCAAGGAGAATGTATGCCTCGCAAACCGAAAGCCAAGCCGGTGGAATTGCCGGCAATTCCCGCCGAGCTCCTAGCTCAGTTCGGC
>NZ_JBQXDJ010000065.1:0-20887 GCF_052601015.1 Chitinimonas violaceus
CAAGCGCCTACGCTTATCGGCTGTATCTTGTTAAAGAGCGTTTGCCTATTCAGACCCACTCAGCTACACTCATCAGTTTCGCTTCGTTTTTGTCTGCGTCAGCAGCAGAGAGGCGAACTATACGCACACACCCAAATACCGTCAACACTGAAGTACAACTTTCTTTGAGGTCCGGCCAGGAAATTTGATAAGCCCATGATTTATAAACAGACGGACACTTCATAAATTTCTCCCGCATAGCAAAAGTCTCTCAGGTAGTTACCAATACCTCACTTAAGGCACCTGCTTTAGAATCCCACTTATACAGAAATTGGTGACTTTCCAATAAAAGAAGATATCGCTTCGGAGAAATTAGATGCCCAAGATCACGATGTACACCACAGGCTACTGCCCTTATTGCTTACGCGCCGAGCAACTTCTGATCCGCAAAGGTGTCACCCAGATCAACAAGATACGAATCGACCTGGATACAGCCGAGCGCGACATCATGATGTCCCGTACAGGTAGGCGTACCGTGCCACAGATATATATCAATGAGCGGCACATTGGCGGATTTGACGATCTTGCTGCTTTAGATCACGCAGGTGAACTTGATCTGCTTTTGGCTGATTAGGCGCCACTACTTCAAATAGCGTACACAGACTGAATCTGCGATGATTCGGCCGCATTTTCATTTGTCCATTCATTTCGATTCACACAGGAGTCGCCATGAGCGATCAGCAAGAGCAACCTATCTTCTCCATTGAGAAGCTTTATGTTAAAGATTTGTCGCTGGAGGTGCCTAATGCACCACAGGTTTACCTTGAAGCTCAACAACCTGAAGTTGATATGCAGCTCCATACCCAAACCCAGCAATTGGATGATGGTTACTTTGAGTCTGTATTAACAGTAACGGTGACCGCCAAACTGGGTGAAAAAACCGTGTTTCTTGCCGAAGCTTCGCAAGGCGGCATCTTTCAGATTCGCAACATCCCCGCGGAAGACCTGGAACCTATCCTTGGCATGGCTTGTCCGAACATCCTGTTCCCCTACGTGCGTGAAGTGATTTCCGACGTAGTGACGCGCGCTGGGTTCCCACCAGTGATTCTCGCTCCTATCAACTTCGAGCAGCTGTATATGCAGCGTCAAACCCAAGCTGCCAGCCAAGATGCACCAGCAACTGTTCAATAATCTTTTACCTGTAGTACTGCTGAGTTCTGTAGTACTACAGGCCCATGCGCTGGAATTTCGTTCCGTAGCAGCGCACGGTTCAGTCTTTTATGACTCTCCTTCCGCACAAGCAAAGAAGTTATTTGTGGCCAGTCGTGGAATGCCGGTAGAGATATTGGTTGAACAGGCAGACTGGTTACGAGTACGCGATCAATCCGGCGCACTTGCCTGGGTTGAGAAGAAGTCGTTGGCTAACAAGCGCAATGTTGTAGTGTCGGTTAGCAAGGCAGAAGTACGTACCGCGGCAGATGCCAAGGCAGCCTTACTGTTCTTTGCAGAAAAGGGCGTCTTGTTTGATTTGCTTGAGGCCGGCAAGACAGGCTGGGTGAAAGTCAAACATCGCGATGGTGCTATCGGCTATATCCGGGTCGAAGAGGTGTGGGGCGTATGAAACTGACCGTATTAGGCGCAGGTGCTTGGGGAACCGCCCTGGCAATGAGTTTTGCCCGCCATCATGACGTCACCTTATGGGGACGCGATGCTGGGCAAATCGACGCCATGCAGAAAGCAGGGGAGAACCTTCGTTACCTGCCCGGTTTATCTTTCCCTGCGAATTTACAGCTCAGCGCCTCACTTGCTGATGCAACGCTGAGTGCAGAACTGATTCTGGTTGTAACACCAACCGCAGGTTTACGTGGCAGCTTACGGGCCTTGACCTCGCTGGGTAGACGTGTGCCTGTCTTATGGGCGTGTAAAGGCCTTGAGGCCGACACACAGCTGCTGGCACATGATGTAGCCGCGGCGGAACTACCCAAAGAGGTACTTTGCGGTAGTCTGACCGGACCAAGCTTTGCCCAGGAAGTCGCAGCTGGCTTACCTGCAGCACTCACGCTAGCCGCCGAGGATGAGGCTTTTGCTCATGATATGGCCGCCAAACTGCACTCCAACCGTCTACGGATTTATTCCAGTGGCGACATTATCGGCGCGGAAATTGGCGGTGCGGTGAAGAACATCATGGCGATCGCCACCGGTGTGAGCGACGGACTGCAGCTGGGCAATAACGCGCGTGCAGCACTGATTACCCGTGGATTGGCGGAAATCTCTCGCTTTGGTATTGCACTAGGCGCGAAACCGGAGACTTTTACTGGTTTATCTGGCCTTGGTGATCTTATTCTTACTTGCACAGGCGATTTGTCACGTAACCGCAAAGTAGGGCTACTGCTGGCGCAAGGGAAGCCGCTAGCTGAAATCATCAGTAATCTCGGCCACGTTGCAGAGGGCGTCAATACCGCCAAAGCCGTATTGCAACAAGCACAGCGCAAAGGCATTGAAATGCCAATTACTGCTGCGGTGTGCGCTATGTTGTTTGAAGACCTTGCAGCGGCAGAAGCCATCAGATCACTGATGGGACGCGAGAGCAAACAAGAGGCCGCTTGAAAACGCTGCCGGCCTTTGCTGATTTAGCTGTTATCAGTGCTTGTGCGGCGCTCTTTGCTCTATTGACGACTGCTCGAGATAGATCCTGAGCAGGTTCCAAGATCCTGCTCAAAGTCTCGCGAGCTAAACAAGGCGAAAGCAACCGAGGAAGCGGAGTTTACGGGGGATAAATGCGCATTCCGAGGGTGTTTTCAACGCCGTATTGCTGACGCGCAGCAGACTTTGAACAGGTTCTAAGCCATCCCCGCTCATTGCTGCAAAAGAAAATCCAATTGGGCAGCTATGAATGCACCTTCATGTGAAATGAAGGGGGCATGCCCAGCACCAGTATGCATGACTAATTGCGCTCCACTTACCTGTGCCAACCAATGCCCGACTTCAAGTGGCGTCATCCGGTCACGGTCACCATATTGAAGCAAAAGTGGGCAAGCCAATTCAGGTATTCGCCCACGAAGATCGGTATTCTTCAAAATTTCCAACCCAGCTATCAACGCTGGCAATTGTGGTATCGAGCGCTTTTCCAAGCTGCTTTGCAAAGAACGCAATACTGTACGCCCGTCCCGGCTTCCCATGACTTGTAGCCCCAGAAACATCTCAAGGGTTGCTGCGTAATCTTTGATCAAA
Source organism: Chitinimonas violaceus (assembly GCF_052601015.1). NCBI lineage: Bacteria > Pseudomonadati > Pseudomonadota > Betaproteobacteria > Neisseriales > Chitinibacteraceae > Chitinimonas > Chitinimonas violaceus. Next base: position 3,211 of record NZ_JBQXDJ010000065.1, read on the forward strand.
CCATCAGCAAAGGCAGACAAAGTATCGACCGATGTAGCATAGGGCCAATCGGGACATTGCATAAAGCAAGGGGACGAAGCACATAGGGTCAATGAACGGACTTTATCAGGCACTTCTAAGGCCCACTGTATGCCTACAGCACCTCCTAGCGACCAACCAAGAACATGCACAGGTAGCGGAAAAGCTGCATCAAGGCTACGCGACAAACTTGCCAAGTCATAGGGGGAAACCATCTCGCTCCCCCCACACCCAGGCAGATCCACGACGTGCACACAGTAATGGGTCGACAATCGCTCTGCTGTACTTTGCCAGACACCTCCATGGATGCCCCAGCCATGCAACAACACCAAATCTTCGCCATGGCCCAGGGTTTCGATATATAAGCTCAACGCATTCCTCCAAGCATAGGCTCCAGCTCAGTCAATGCGGTTAGCAGTTCATCTACGTCCCCCTTACTGTGATTTGCAGATAACGTAATACGCAATCTGGGCTTCTGTACTGTGGGTGGTCGAATAGCTGCAACCCACAACCCGCGCTCCCACAGTGCCTGTGACATAGCCATCGTCTGCTCATTATTCGGTAATAACAGCGGCTGAATAGGCGTAATAGAGTCAGCTAGGCGATATGCAGTCCCGACCAACCCCTCGCGTAACTGGCCAATACGCGCCATTAAATGGTCTCGTCGCGATGTATCCTGCTCAATCGCCTGAATCCCCGCCAACGCAGCTGCTGCAATAGCCGCAGGATTTGCCGTGGTGTAGATCGCGGTACGCGCCTTATTCAATAACCAGTCGATCACAACCCGCTGTGCCGCCACCATTGCACCTGCGCTACCTACCGCCTTCCCCAGGGTAGCCATATAGATAAGCTGAGGTGAAGCCAACTGCCAATGCGCCAGACTGCCACGCCCTCCGCCCAGTACACCAAAGCCGTGCGCATCATCAACATACAACCAGGCATCATAGCGTTCCGCCAACATCAATAGATCTGGCAAAGGCGCTAAATCACCATCCATGCTGTAAACCGCATCGACAGCAATCAATTTTCGCTTGGCCTTGGACTTAGCCAGCATCGCCTCCAATGCAGAAAGGTGGTTATGAGGGAATCTTCGGAAATCTGCCCGGCTCAAAGCGCAGGCATCATTTAACGAGGCATGATTCAGCTTATCGGTAAACACCGCATCCTTACGCCCCAACAAGCCGGTAACTACACCCAGATTGGCCATATAGCCAGATGAAAAACCCAGTGCCGCGGGCATGTCAATGAAGCATGCAAAAGCTCGTTCCAATGCCTCGTGTGGAGACTGATGACCGCACACCAGATGGGAAGCACCGCTGCCAACACCATATCGCTGTACAGCCTGCTCAGCCGCTACACGCAAACAGGCATCGTTGGCGAGTCCCAAATAATCATTCGAGCAGAAATTAAGCAGAGTCCGCCCCTCAACCTGGACCCGCACTCCTTGAGGAGAGTCAACGACATGTCGGTAGCGACGTAGATGTAGGCCATCCAATTCATCAAGACCTGCTTGCAGAGCCTCGAGTAAAGAAAAATGTGTGGTCATGCCGACATTCTATCCCCCTCATCCCTAACAAGACTCCTGAATCGGCCCCAAGTGCTGCTCCCTTAGCATAACTACACCACCTCTGTTATCTTCAGTATCAGCGCCCATCCTTTCGAGCAATAAATATCATGCAAGCAATTCCCACCTCGATTCCCGATGTCATCATTCTCGAACCCAAGGTTTTCGGCGATGAACGAGGATTTTTCTATGAAAGCTTTAATGGCAGGGTCTTCAAAGCGCTGACAGGTGTCGATACGCCATTTGTACAGGATAACCACTCCAAATCTTCGCGTGGCGTATTGCGTGGCCTGCATTACCAGCTGCAACAAGCTCAAGGCAAGCTTGTAAGGGTAACCTCCGGAGAAGTACTGGATGTGTCAGTTGATATCCGCAAGTCGTCCTCTACCTTCGGCCGCTGGGTCAGCGTTCGCCTATCGGGCGAAAATAAGCGTCAACTCTGGATACCGCCCGGTTTCGCCCACGGTTTCGTCGTACTGAGCGAGTCCGCCGAGTTCCTATACAAGACCACTGACTACTATGCCCCGGAGCATGAGCGTTGCATTGCATGGAACGATCCACAACTGGCTATCGACTGGGAATACACTGATGAGCCGCAGCTATCTGCCAAAGATAAGCTGGGTAAACCTTTCAGTGAAGCAGACCTCTTTGCCTGATCGTCCCTGTTGGAATAGTTAAAGGCCGCATTTGCGGCCTTTTTATTTAACCCATCACGACAATGATTTCACAACCCATTTGAGCGTTGCATCATCCGGGTGTGGCCGGATATCGAAACCCAGCTTTTTCATAAGTCCGAGCATATGGGTGTTGGAAGCCAGGATATCGCCCTCAATCGTACACAACCTCGCGTCCCGTGCAGCGTTGAACAAGGCTGACATCAGCTGGGTACCTAATCCCTTACCCTGCCAGCGGTCAGCAATCGAAATGGCAAACTCTGCACTGGCTGCATCCGGATTGGCTGTGTAACGCGCCACCCCTACCATTTGTGCTTGACCACCTACTTCAACAGTAGCCACCACAGCCATTTCTCTGGCGTAATCGAGCTGGGTGAAACGTACCAGCATGCCTGGCGGCAACTGCTTCAAGGTACTCATGAAGCGGTTAAAGCGGCTCTCGTCTGAGAGCTCCTCCCGCACAAACCGTTGCAGTTCATCCGCGTCCTCGGAACGTATTGGCCGAAAAACACATGCTGTACTATCTTTGAGCTGACCATGCTCCACCAGATGAGCCGGATAGGGATGCACAGCCATATGGCTGTAACGATGAAAGTCTTCTGGCAGCGGCGCAACAATCATGTTGGCGTCCACTGCTACCGCCCCATACTCATCAACAACCACAGGATTCAGATCCAACTGCTGCATCTCGGGTAGTTCGCAGACCATCTCTGATACTCGGAGCAACACATCCTTCACCGCGTCCATGTCCACTGGCGGGTGACTGCGAAAAGCACCCAGTGCCCGTGCCACCTTGGTACGGCGGATCAGGTTCGCGGCGATCATGTCATTCAAGGGCGGCAGTGTCACCGCAACGTCCTCGAACACATCCACAGTAAGGCCGCCTGAGCCGAATGCAATCATCGGGCCAAACACCGCGTCCCTCGTCACCCCCACCATCAGCTCGCGACCATGTCGCTTACCATGCATTTTTTGTACGACCATGCCCTTCACACTGTCTTTGGGAAGCCGTTGCCGGGCATAGGCAAGCATCGACTCAGTATTGTCGGCCACCTGCTCGAGCGAATTCAGATTGAGCAAGACCCCATCGATATCGCTCTTGTGCAGAAGATTGTCCGCGTCGATTTTCAACGCGACTGGCAGCCCTACGCGCGATGCAGCGGCAATGGCCTCGTCCGGTGTAGAGGCCAGCAGTGTCGGCGGATAGGGAATATGGAATGCCTCCAACACCGCCAAGGTCTCAGCAGTGTTCAGGATGCTACGCCCCGCAGCCAACGACTGTGCAATCACCCTGCGGGCGCTTTCCACATCCGGCTCGCTGCGACTGGCAAGCGGGCCTGGCGTCTGCAGACTGAGCTCCTGCACATAACTCCAGGCAGCCAAACTCGCAAAGGCTTCCACCGCGTGTTCAGGCGCCAGGAAGTACGCCATATGCGCCCTATCGAGTAGCTTCCGCGACAATGCAATCCGCTTGTCACCAAGCCAAACCAGCATCAGCAACTTGTCTGTACGCCCCCTCAGCTCGATCATTCTCTCTGCGGTTGCCAAATCGTCGGTTCCAGCCTGTGGTGTCAGAATCACCAGCACACCATCGATATTGGGGTCGGCAAGGCACGCCTCTGCAGCCGCAAGAAAACGCGCCGGGGGAGCATCCCCAAGAATATCGACCGGATTATCATGTGTACCGACCGTGGGAAGTTCCGCATCCAACCTGGCAACGGTAGTGGGGCTCAGCTTGGGCAGCTCAACACCCAAGGCCAGCGCTCGGTCAACCGCCATACGGCCAACGCCATAACCGTTCGAAATCACTGCCAACCTGCGGCCCTTGGTACGGATATTCGCGGCCAGCATCTGCGCCGCAATCGTCATATGCACCATGGTGGGCACACGCAGTACCCCCGTACGACGCAAGGCAGCATCAAACGCATCATCGCGACCAATCAGCCGTTCAGAATGTGTACGCGTTGCTCGATCACTACCCGTATGTTCCCGACCCACTTTCAGGCATACCACCGGCTTTTGCCTCGCCGCTGCACGTAATGCACTCATGAAACCACGCGCTTCGCCCACATCTTCCAGATAAAGCAAAATGCCGCGTGTGGCGCTGTCCTGCGACAAATAATCAAGCACCTCGCCAAAGTTCACATCGGCTGCGGCGCCTAGTGATACGACAGTTGAGAAACCCACATCGTGCGCTTCCGCCCAATCGAGGATGGCGGTCGCGACTGAACTCGACTGCGCCACCAACGCCAGATTCCCCGGCTTGACCTTGCCGTGGTAATTCGCAGCGATCAGCCCTGCAGCTGGCCGCATCATGCCCAACAGATTTGGGCCCAGTACACGTACGCCATATCGGCCAGCAATCGCGATTGCTTCATCCAGCAAGGCCCTGTTTGGCGCATCGACCGCAACAAAGTCACGCGATAACACCAGCACCATCCTAACGCCGCGCTCACCGCACTCACGCATCAACGCAGGCAGCGTACGCGCCGGGGTGGCAATGATGGCCAGATCGACCTCACCTTTGGGCACCGCGCTGATGCGTGTGTAGACAGTCTCGCCAAAGACTTTGGGATGACGCAGATTGACCCCGAAGAGCCGACCTTTGAAACGAGCATCAAGCAGATTACGGAAGACCAGCGCCCCCACCGAATCTGGCGTCTCGGAAGCACCAATGACCACCACGCTCCGCGGTTGAAACAACGGCGTGAGGTAATGGGCTTTCATGGCGGTCCAACGGTCCATGGCAACAATCCGAGGTAAAGGTTCTACACAGTGGGTAACGTGACAAGACACCTGGATGAACTCCGTGTCTTATCGATGGCGCGCTTAGCATGGCCAGGGTACGGGTCTGGCGTACATTCAACAGTCAGCATATGCCATTCGACTAGATATGACTGCATCAGTCCAGTGTATTTAAGGCTTTGCTGTGTGCCGCCACCAGGGATTCTGCGCGGGCAAGCCCACCAACCAGGTCCGCTTGAATATTGTCCATACCCAGTTTCTGTGGCAGCCCAGCCTCGGCGATACGTTCTGCATTGTCGGCAAGTACACTGCATAGAATCAAAGTCTGTCCACGGGCTGTGAATTTGGCGGCGAGTTGTTCAATAGCGAGCAAACCCGTGGTATCAAGCAAGGTAACCTGATGTAATTGCAGTACGATGACCTGCGTATCAGCCGTCACCTCGTCCAGCAACATTTCAAGCTTGTCCGCCGCGCCGAAAAACAGCGCGCCCTCCATCCGATAGACCACTGTTCGTGCCGGGATCACCTTGTCGACAACCGCATGGCGGCCAAGTGCCTCAATGTAGGCAGGTGTGATCTTTTTCAATGCTGTCTGACCTGCAATCCGGTGGATAAAGAACATACCTGCCAGTAAGAGGCCAATCTCTATTGCAATGGTCAGATCGAACAGCACCGTCAAAGCAAAGGTGACCGCCAACACAAGCGTGTCACGACGTGGGTATTGCCTGGCCTTGCGGATATCCCAGTCCCCCATCTTGATGGCCGTCGCCACCAGGATCGCGGCCAGTACCGCCAATGGGACATAGCTAGCCAAGGGCGCAGCGACGAGCACCACGATCAATAAGGCCAACGCGTGGAAGATGCCGGCCAAGGGTGTACGCCCACCGTTCTGGATATTGGTAGCTGTGCGGGCAATCGCACCTGTCGCTGCAATACCGCCGAACAAGGGCACGACCAGATTGGCAATCCCCTGCGCCATCAATTCCTGGTCGGAATCATGATGGTCGCCAGTCGCTTTATCAGCCACAACAGCACAGAGTAAGGATTCAATGGCCCCAAGCAGTGCGATCTTGCTGGCTGGCGATAGCAGATTCGAGAAATTCTCCCAATCGAACAATAGCGGCGTAAACGTAGGCAGTCCTTGCGGAATACCACCGAACTTACTGCCTATAGTTGCCACTGGCAGATTGACCAACGCAACCACGAATGCAGCCCCGATAAGCGCTACAAATGGCGCAGGGAGTAACCGGTTAAACCGTTTAGGCCACGTCAGAATCAAGACCAGACTACCTGTAGCAAGCAAAAAGGTAGGCCAATGCAGGTGTTCGATCTCATGCCAGAGCAGATAAACCAACGCAAAGAAATTGTCCGGCATGCTGGCCACGGGCAGGCCAAAGAAATCCTTCAGCTGCGTCAACAGGATGATGACGGCAATGCCATTGGTAAAGCCGGTAATGATGGGCATGGGAAAGAAACGGATGACCTGACCAAGCCGGCATAACCCCATCAGCAACAGCATGATGCCCGCCATGAAGGTAGCCACCGCCAGGTTCGCCACCCCATATTGCACGACGATGCTATGCAATATCACGATGTACGCCCCTGTCGGCCCACCGATACAAAGCCGGGAGCCACCCAGTCCTGAGATCAACAACCCAGCGATGATGGCAGTAAAGATACCTGCTTCCGGTGGAACGCCCGACGCTATAGCAAAAGCCATCGCCAGTGGTAACGCCACGACAGCAACAGTCAGGCCGGCGATAAAATCGGCACGAATGCTGTCGCTATCACATCGACCTAAAAGGTCAAACAGACGAGGGCGAAAGTGTGGCAGGTAGGTGATGATATTCATTGCAGTACTGGCACACGTTCGACCTCTAGCGAGCCGGGATAGTCCGTAGATCTACGTTTAAACCATAGCACCCACAGGCAGATGGCGTAGCACTACCGCGCCGGCTCCCAACCAAACCTCAACTAGTTACATCAAAGCCCGCAACTTCAATCGCCGCTCGCAGGGTAGCGACATCGGTTCGTACTGGATCGAAATCCACTTTCGCGCACTTATCGGCGAGGCTGGCAGTAACTTGCTGCACACCAGGATGCGCTTTCAGCGCCTTTTCCACCGCAGCCACACAACCGCCGCAAGTCATGCCCTCAATCAAAAACACATGTTCCATATAGCTGCCCTTGTTTGAACAAAAAGCACACAGTGTACGGTAGCGGGTTACAGGCAAGCGCTAGCTAAAACACTAGCTTTCAACAATCTACCGACCGTCAATATGCCAGGCAGTCCAAAACGGTCGCCATGCCGGGAACGGAACCGGCGGTTATAATTGCGCCGTTTTTATATTCCTATCCCGTATTCATAAGGACTTCACCATGATCCTCGACCGCGTTCCTGCCGGTAAAGATGTACCGAACGACTTCAATGTCGTAATCGAAATCCCAGCCAACGCCGCGCCGATCAAGTACGAGTTAGACAAAGAAACTGGCGCTATGTTTGTCGACCGTTTCATGGGCACTGCCATGTTCTACCCCTGCAACTATGGCTATGTACCGCAAACCCTGAGCGAGGATGGCGACCCCGTCGATGTGCTCGTGGTCACCCCCTTCCCGCTGAGCCTGGGTGTTGTCGTACGCTGCCGTGCCCTGGGTGTGTTGAAGATGGAAGATGAGTCCGGCATCGACGCAAAGCTGATTGCCGTACCAGTCGACAAGCTCTGCCCGATGTACAAGGACATCCGGTCCACTGCAGACCTGCCTGCATTACTGCTGGAACAGATCAAGCACTTCTTCGAACACTACAAAGACCTGGAGAAGGGCAAGTGGGTCAAGGTAACCGGTTGGGATGGCATTGAAGCTGCCCAGAAGGAATTGGTAGACGGTGTAGCGCGTTATAAGTAAGTGTTAAACGCCAGCTAACGCATTGCTGTAGACGCTGCTCACGCTTCAAAAAAATCCGGTGGCCGAACCCCACCGGATTTTTTATACCCGTCAGCCTGTTTGTGCCCGTATGCGGTATCGCTCAAACCATGTGGCCTGCAACTTTCCAACCACATTCCACGTATTCTCTCAAACCCGCAACCATCCTACGTTTCATCAGGTCATACCGCAGCTTGTCAAAAGAATTCGGCAACGTAAAAACGCATAAATGGAAGGAGAACCATGCAACTACGCCATATCGCCTGCGCCATCGCGCTGGCTTTCCCGCTCGCGGTCAATGCCGCTACTTCGGGTATCAACAAGGACAACTTTGATCCCCAGGTACGAATCCAGGACGATCTCTACACCGCTGTTAACGGTGGTTGGATGCAACGTACGGAGATTCCAGCAGATAAGACAAGCTGGGGGGCATTCCATCAATTACGTGATCTGTCCGAACAACGTGTGCACGGCATCATCGAGTCTGCCGCGGGCAATGCAACCGACCCAAAATCCAAGCAGATTGCTGACCTTTACGCGAGCTTCATGAATGAAGCTGAGATAGAAAAACAAAGCTTAAGTCCGATCAAACCCCTGCTCACAGAAATCGAACAGATCAAACAGCACGGTGACTTGACCAAACAGTTCGGCGCTCTGCAGCTGCTTGGCCTCAACCTACCAATCAGACTCGATGTACGTGTCGATGCCAAAGATTCGAACCGTTATCTGCTGCACGTTCTGCAAGGTGGGCTTGGCTTGCCCGACCGCGACTACTACCTCGAGAAAGACGAGCGTTTTGCCAAAGCCCGCGATGCGTATATGGCGTATCTGGGCAAGCTGCTGGTACTCAGCGGAACAACTGAAGATGTTGCAGGACAAAAAGCCCAGGCGATTGTTGTACTGGAATCAAAGCTTGCGCGGATTCAATGGTCCGTGGTTGAAAACCGTGACCCGCAAAAAACTTATAACAAGTACGACTTGGCCCGCCTGAAGAAACTCACACCAGGCGTAGATTTCAAGTCTCTGCTTGTTGCGGCTGAAGCCAGCAGCATCAACGAAATCAACGTCAGCCAACCAAGCTACCAACAAGCCCTGGCCAAGTTGGTTACTGCTACCGATATCGCAGTTTGGCGCGACTATCTGCGCATCCGCGCAATCGACAGGTTCGCACCAATGCTGCCAGAACCCTTTGTGAAAGCGCATTTCAACTTCCATGAAGCCGCCATTGCCGGCGCCAAAGAGCAACGCCCCCGTTGGAAACGTGGTGTGGAATTCGTTGAAAGCCAGGTCACCGAATCGGTAGGCCAGTTCTATGTCGCCCAGTATTTCCCTCCAGAATCCAAACAGAAAATGGAGGTGCTGGTCAGTAATCTGCTCAAGGCCTATGCACAAAGCATCGACAATCTCACCTGGATGAGCCCTGCCACCAAAGCCGCAGCTCACGACAAACTTGGCAGATATACCGTAAAGATCGGCTACCCAAGCAAATGGCGGGACTATAGCGGCCTAGCGGTGAAAGCCAATGACCTCATCGGCAACACGATACGTGGCGCACAGTTCGAATACCGCTTCGATCTGGCCCGGTTGAACAAACCAGTAGACCGCGAGGAATGGTGCATGCCGCCACAAATGGTGAATGCCTATTACAACCCGTCAAAGAACGAAATCGTTTTCCCGGCAGCCATTCTGCAACCTCCATTCTTCGACGCCAATGCCGATGATGCCATCAACTATGGCGGGATCGGCGCGGTAATCGGGCATGAAATCAGCCATGGTTTTGACGACCAGGGCAGCCAGTATGACGGGCATGGCAATATGAAGAACTGGTGGCAGAAAGAAGACCAGCAAGCCTTCCGAAGCCTTACCGAGCAGCTGGTCGCCCAATACAACCAGTACGAGCCTATAGCCGGCCGGTTCGTCAATGGGCAACTCACGCTGGGGGAAAACATTGCCGATCTGTCCGGTCTTCAAATTGCTTACAAAGCTTATCAACTAAGCCTTGGTGGCAAACCGGCCGAGTCGATTGACGGCTTTACAGGCGACCAGCGTTTCTTCATCGGCTTTGCCCAGATCTGGCGTAACAAAACGCGGGATGCACGGGCATTGCAACTCCTGACGATAGACCCGCACTCCCCAGCCCAATATCGGCCGGTTGGCGCTGTGGTGAACAGCGATGCTTTTATGGCTGCCTTTGGCGTGCAGCCGGGTGATGGCATGTTCAAACCAGAGAAGGAGCGCATTCGTATCTGGTAAACCGATAGCCACAATAGAAATGGGCCGCATGCAGCGGCCCACTTTCTTTGAACAGGTTCTTACATAAATTTTGCTATATCGCGTCGATACTACTTCTTGCTATTACTGGCGACAGGCTTGCTATTCAACTTGGCTTCAAATTCCTTCGCATCGATCGCGCCGGAAACCATCTCACCGCTTTCAAACACCATGGCAGGCGTACCATTAATTTCGAGCTTTTCCGCTATCGAAGCGATTTCAGCCAACGGAGTTGCACAACTGCCATCACCCTCAACCAACTTGCCGTCCATAATCCAGTTCGACCAGGCTTTTTGGCGATCCTCAGCACACCAGATCAACGATGATTTGCGTGCGGCATCGGGGTGCAGCTGAGCAAGCGGCATCAGGAAAGTGTAAACCGTAACGTCATCCAGCTTGGCGATGGTGTCACGCTCCAGCTTCTTGCAAAATGGGCAATCCGGATCGGAGAACACCGCCACCTTGCGCGTACCCTTGCCACGCACTTCCTTGATTGCCTTATCAAGCGGCAATGTACTGAAATCTGTACGCGACAATTCACGGACACGCGCCTCTGTCAGGCTGCTGCGGGTCTTCACATCGATCATGTCGCCCACAAAGAGGTGGTCGACCTTTGCATCGGTATAAACGATCTGCTTGGAACCCAGCACCACTTCATACATTCCCTTGATTGGTGTGGCGCGCACACTGGTCACAGGGCGTTGTGGGAATTTCTTTTCCATCTCTGCTTTGACAGAAGCAGGGCTTTCGCCTGCCGCATTGGCGCAGGCAGCCAGGGCAAAGCCGACGCTAGCGGCAGCAATACGTTTGGCGATGAGGTTCATGGTAAGCGGTCCTTGTACTGAAAAATCGTTTAGTTGGTAACTCAAAATCGCATCTTACTTCGTAGCGCTTGCAGGCCAACAGAAAAGTTTCTGTTGAAACCTGTTCAAGATGATCTGTCACGAGCAGCTGTCAGCAGCACATAGGCCCTGATCACGGCTGCGCAGCAGACTTTGGTCAGGTTCTAGCGAAAAGCCTGCTGCATCAGCAAGCGCTTCAACGGCCCTGCGCTATCCGTCAGGTTCAGACCGAAATTACGCAATGGGCTCAAAAACGGGTACTGCAAAGAAAACAGTTTCTGCAAACCATCACAGACCATCTGCATGCGAAGCACATCCTCCGCACGGCTGCGCGCGTAACGCGCCAATAAATACGCATCACCGGGGTCACGCCCTGGTGATGCGTTAAGAATACTGGCCAGCATACTGGCATCGCCAAAGCCCAGGTTCACCCCTTGGCCTGCCAACGGGTGAATCGTGTGTGCGGCATCCCCCACCAAGGCAAGGCGAGAACCCGTTACCTTGGCAGCACGACCCAAAGACAGGGGAAAAGCCGCTGCCGGCGTTATGCAATGCAGATCACCCAACGCCCTGCCGCCTGCCATCGCAACGCGATTAGCAAGATCACTCGATGACATTGCGCGCAACTTAACTGCGTGATCATCGTCGGTAGACCAGACAATGGAGATACGGTTCCCTGGTAATGGTAACCATGCCAGGATGCCATCGGTGCGAAACCACTGGCGTGCAATATCGCCATGCGGTCGCTCACAAGTAAAGTTGGCTACCACACCACACTGATGGTAAGGCTGACGGCTGAATTGTATGCCCGCCTGCTCACGCAACCAGGATTGCGCGCCATCTGCAGCCACCGCCAGCTTTGCATTCAGTACCCGGTCGTCAGCCAGCCGCAGCTGTACCGAATCCGCGCCAAATTCCACAGATTGCATTTCTGCCGGACTGATCAGCGTTACCCGATTTGCCAATGCCTGCCATAGCGTCGCCTGGAGGCTACGGTTCTCCACTGTTGCGGCCAGTGCATCGGCGGCCAGATCGAGTGCGTCGAAATGAATCGCACCGCCTGCGTCACCGCGGACATCCATCTTACGTATCCAGCCCGGGCGAACGGGTGGCCAGGCACCAATCGTGCGCAAAAAAGCCTGGCTGCCCGGGCTGATTGCGTAGATACGGTTATCCCAATCGCCGTCGGCATAGCTCGGTGCTTGCTGCGCAGTGCGCTCTATCAACACAACCCGCCAGTTCGACGCCAGTGCCAATGCAAGACTGGCGCCCACCAAACCACCACCAACGATCGCAATATCAAAATCCGTGTTGTTCATTGGCTGCCAAACACCATACGTTGGGCAAAACCTCGCCGCAGTGGTTTGAGGTTATCCATCGCAAGAAAGCCTACTGTACGGATCTGGCGCAACAACGGGGCTTGATTACCAAAAAGACGGATCAGCCCATCGGTAACCCCTACCGTCGTCAAACTATCGGTTTTACGCAAATCGGCATAGCGTGCCAGCATGGTAGCCCGCCCCAGCTGTGCGGCAGGCATGCTGTTTATGACACGAGCCAACGTCATCGCATCACGCAGACCAAGATTGAAGCCCTGTCCTGCCACCGGATGCAGGGTTTGTGCTGCATTACCGACCACAGCAACGCGCCGCGCCTGATGACTGGATGCCCATTTCAACCGCAGTGGGAAAACCGCCCGGGGCCCTGCATGACATAACCGGCCTGCACGGTCCCCCAACCTGGCCTGCAGTTCACGCAGGAAACCTGCTTCATCCAAACTGGCTGCGTTCAACGGGTCGTCCTTAGGCCGGGTCCAGACCACAGCGTACCCATCGCCTTTGGGCAGCATGGCAATCGGGCCATCGGTAGCGAAACGCTCAAAAGCCAACCCATAATGTGGCTTATCTGTTTGCACCTCTGCCGTAATCGCCAGCTGCTGGTAGTCATACTGATCCTGCCCTATCCCTGCCTCGGCCAACAACTGGCCACCTTCAGCCAACACCACCAAACGGGCAGTGATCAGCCCTTTATGGCCATCACTATCGACATCCACGACAGCATAACCATCCAAGGTTTTCAAACAGGCGGCCTTGCAACCGGTCAGATAATGCAGGTGTGATCCTGTGGCCGCTTGCAGACGAGCATGCATCGCCTTCGCCAATGCAGCGTAGGGCAATACATAGCCCAATACAGGTAAATCCAGGTCAGCAGCGCGTAACCGCACCCGGCCAAACCCGCCTTGCTGTGAGACATGCACGGTTTGGATAGCTGTTGCCGCATCGGCAGGCCAGACATTCAAATCCAGCAAGGTCTGCTGGCTGGCCTGCGCTATTGCTAACGTACGAGCGTCTTCAACAGGTTGCTGGCGTGCCTCCAGCACCGCAACATTAAGCTGGCTATTGGCCAGCGAAAGCGCCAATGCGCCGCCAACCGGGCCACCGCCGACAATCAATACATCTACATGGGTAGGTAGAACAGGCTTCATGCACGCTCCGGCAATAAACCGTGAATCTGGGCATATTGCAGCAGCATGATGGTCTTACCATCCCGGATTTCGCCACTGCGTATCGCCGCCAATGCCTGCACGAAAGGCATTTCCAACACTTCTATATCTTCACCTTCGTGTGGAACGCCGCCACCTGCGCCAACTTTGCCCGCATGGTCATACTCAGCCACAAAAAAATGTAGTATCTCGGTCACAGAACCAGGCGACATATAGGCTTCGAACACCTTTTGCACCGCACCGACCTGGTAACCGGTTTCTTCCATCACCTCACGTCGAATGCAATCCTCCGGCGCATCATTGTCCAGCAGGCCGGCACAGGCTTCGATCAGGAGACCATCGGGGTTGCCGTTAAGGAATGTGGGCAGGCGGAATTGACGCGTCAACACCACCGTACCGCGCTGACGGTTGTAAAGCAGAATAGCCGCACCATTTCCCCGGTCATATACCTCGCGGGTCTGGGTCACCACCTTACCGTCACTCTGCTGACGGCTGTAGATGTGCTTGTGAAGCAGATACCAGTTGTCCGACAAAAAATGGCTTTCCAGCAACTCAACCTGTTTCATGGGTTCCGGCTCTCCCAACCGTCAGTCCTCTTGTTTGCGAATTCCGGACTCAACGCGCCATAGTGGCTTCGATATCGGCCACGGTCTTAGGTGTCAGCGCAGTCAGGTTCTCGTAGCCGTCAGGTGTCACGAGCAAATCGTCCTCGATACGTACACCGATGTGCATGAAGTGCTCAGGCACTTCCACATAGCTGGCGGGGGAATCCGGCAGCAGGGGCCGGAAGTAGAGACCCGGCTCCACGGTCAACACCATACCGGCCTGTAAGGAGCGCGATTCGCCATTGAGCTTGTAGCGCCCAGCATCGTGCACATCCAACCCCAGCCAGTGGCCGGTACCATGCATATAGAACTGCTTGTAGGCTTCCTGTTCGATCAAGCCATCCACAGTACCGGAAAGCAGCTTCAAATCCGCCAAGCCCTGAGTCAGCGTACGAACCGCAGCATCGTGATAGGCCATACGTGGCACGCCGGGTCTGACCTTCTCGAAACCGGCATTCATGGCCGCCAACACCAGCTCGTAGATATCCTTCTGTGGCCCGCTGAACTTGCCGGATACCGGGAAGGTACGGGTGATATCAGACGCATAGCCATGCAGCTCGCACCCCGCATCGATCAACAGCAGATCACCCGCCTGCATACGCCGGTTGTTCTCGTGATAGTGCAGACAGGTGGCGTTATGGCCACTGGCAACAATCGAGCCATAAGCGGGCGAACGCGAACCTTGCTTCATGAAGTGGTAAAGCAGTTCTGCTTCCACCTCGTATTCAAACTGCCCCGGCTTTGCCGTCTGCATGGCACGGATGTGCGCTTCGCCCGAAATACGGCCGGCTTCACGCATCAGGCCGATTTCACTCTCGTCTTTCAACAACCGCATCTCATCGATAACGGCACGGGCATCGATAAACTCGATAGGTGTATCGACGCCACCACGACCGCGGCTGGTAGCTTGGGCCGCGAGCTTAAATATGCGTGCATCCCATTCGGCATCAAACCCAACCGGGAAGTACACCCGTTCGGTGCCCATCATCCATTCCGACAACTTACTGTCGAGCTGGTCAATCGCGAACGCCTCGTTTACTCCGAAGACTTCACGGGCTGCCTCCGGGCCGAATAGAAAGCCTTCCCAAATCTCGCGCAACTCATTCTTGGGTTGGCAAAACAGCGTGGACTTGGGGTCGGCCCCCAGCTGCATCACCAAGACCGCTTCGGGCTCGTAAAAGCCAGTCAGATAGTAAAAACGGCTGTCGTAACGAAAGGGAAAGTCATTATCGTAGTTACGACACTGGACTCTGGCAGTAGGCAGGATGAGCAAGCCCGATTGCAGTTGATGATTCAGCGCAACACGGCGAGCCTGATGGCGTTCAACTTGGATATGCATCGTAGCAGTCACTTGGTTTGGCGCAGATTACGCGCACAGATTGGCGATTATAGACACTTGGCGTGATGGATCCGGTGCAACACGCAAGATGAAGAACATCCAACACCTGCCAGTCATCGCTATGCCTGGGTCTGGAAGCGGAAACACTGGTGAATCTTACGATTACGGAAATCTTCCGGTACCGATTGGGCACTGATATCCCGACAACGCGTCTTCAACGAGTCGTCGAGCTCAAAACCCCGAAGATTGTTCGAGAAATACAGTACACCGCCTGGCATCAATAATTTCAGGCAGCTATTTACCAGCTGTACGTGATCGCGTTGGACATCAAGGATGTCGAGCATCTTGGCCGAATTTGAAAAGCTCGGCGGGTCCATCACGATCAAGTCAAACAACTGGCCTTCGTCAATGGCCGTTTCCAAATACCGGAACACATCGGCCCGCACCAGCTGGTGGCGTTGCATGTCCAACCCATTCAGTTCAAAATTGCGCTTCGACCAGTCCTGATAGGTATTGGACAAATCTACCGTCACCGAACTGCTTGCCCCGCCCGTTGCTGCATACACCGTGAAGCTGCCGGTATAAGCGAACAGGTTGAGAAAACGCTTGCCTTCCGCTTCTTCCGCAACGCGTTTACGGGTCGGACGGTGGTCCAGAAAGAGACCGGTATCCAGATACTCGTCCAGATTGACCCAGAACTTGCGGCCTTGTTCCTCCACCACAAAGTGTTCGCTATGGTGACCGGTACGGCTGTATTGGAATTCCCCTTTCTGGCGCCGGCGAATCTTGAACGCAATGGTCTTGGGCGGCATACCCAAAACCTCTGCAACGGTTGTGCGCACTTCGGCTACCCAGGCCGCATGCTCTTCATCGGTCTGCTGCCAGCCTGTATCGTACTCGGCGATATGGGCACGACCGCCATACACGTCGACTGCCACCGGGTACTGCGGGATATCGCGATCATAAATACGATATGCCTCGGTATCGACTCGTTTTGCCCATTTAGCGTAGTGCTTGGCATTCTTGGCGAGACGGTTCTGGAAATCTTGCAGGGCCGACATGGTGATTCCGTTCAAATGCACGTGAAGCGCAGGGGATATTGCAAAGTACAGCGATGAAGTAATACGTGCTGATGAGAACCCATTCATGATCTTGCTGTGCTGCCGTGATCAGGGCTTATGTGTCACCCCCGTAGGGGGACACCGCATCCATTCAGACCTTATTGCGCAAGGACATCTCGATAAACCGACGGTGCACTGGAGCCGGGACGTACTTTTGCAGCACATCCTCCCAGCCTTCGGGCCCGACCAGTCCCTTAATCATGGTTGAGCTGACTTCGGCAATCTCACGCGGGGGCATCAGGAAAATCGTATCAATGCTGGGCACCAGATCAGCATTCACATAACGCATGGTGCGTTCGAACTCATAGTCGCTGGCGGTGCGAATACCACGCAGGATATAGTTTGCGCCCATGCTCTGAGCGTAGTTGACCAGGAACTGGTTCTCGAAGCTGGCCAACTTAAGGCGCGGCAAATGCGATGTACATTCACGCAACATCGCCTCCCGTTCTTTCACCGTGAAGGTGCTCCGTTTATCCGGATTCACCCCTATCGCCACGATCATCTCGTCGAACAATTCATAGCCTTGCTCAATCATCCATAGGTGGCCATTGGTCACCGGATCAAAGCTACCTGCATATACTGCTCGTTTTGTCATGATTGAATCTCCCCAGGGGCGCCCATTCTAGGCGATTACGCTCACCGCGCCGATAAGACGGGCACACGAAAAGCTCAAGACGACCCAAACCACCGGTTGTATGCACACAGTGAACAAGTTCTTAGCCACAATCTCACACTGTTTGTACCGGCAAGTCGTCTGAATTGCCAAGGCTGCAGCAGGACAAACTGCAGAATCCCATAAAGCGCCATTCAAGTAAAAAGCCACCCGTGGGTGGCTTAGAATCTGCTTACGATCTGTCGCGAGCAGCTGTCAGCAGCGCATAAGCCCTGATCCAGCTGCGCAGTAAGATCGTGAACCCGTTTACAGAACCTATCCAAATTCTCGCGAGCTAGGGTCTGTTGACGTTTCACATAGGTAGCCATAGAAACCCACAGGCCATGGCAACCATGCTTTCATAGTTCCGTTTCAGTTTGTCGAACCGGAACGCCACTGCACGGTAATGCTTCAGCCTCGC